>NZ_JBEYJA010000030.1:0-95198 GCF_040703815.1 Streptomyces sp. NPDC006743
CGGGCGGGCGGGGGGGGGGGGGGGCGCGGCGGGGGGGGGGGGGGGGGGGGCGGGGGGGGGGGGGGGGGGGGGGCGGGCCCCCGCCCCCCCCCCCCCCCCACGGGGGGGGACGCCGCGAGGATCAGGGCGCCCCGAACGTCAGCACCAGCTGCGGGGTGTTCTCCGCGGCCGACGCCTCCCTCGACCAGAGCCACAGCGCGTCCGTCCCGGTGCTGGTGAGCGCCATGTCATAGGTGCCGCCCAGGGCGGGGGAGAGCGCCGAGGTGTCGAGCGCCGCCGAGTACAGCGTCGAGACGTCGCCGGCGCCGCTCAGGGTGCCGAGCACGGCCTGCGACACGGCGGGCCGGGTCGCGAAGGTCGTCCCCGCCTCCGTCCAGTCCCCGGTGACCGGCAGCACGGAGATGTCGTCCGTGCTGCCCGCGCTGCTCAGTGTGGTGGTCTTCACGGCCAGCCGTGCGCTCTTGAGCACCGTCCCGGCCGGTGCCGACGGCAGGTCGAAGCGCAGGTACGTCTCGTAGGCCGCGCTGCCGCGCACCGCCAGCGAGGTGGAGGTGCCGTAGGCGGTGCCGGCGGCACCGGCGTTGACGTACGTGTCGGCCGTCGCGGGGACGGTCCGCACGGTGTCGGCCGGGGCGGAGGCCAGGGTGTAGTGGCTCTTGACCTGGTCCGCGCTCAGGACCGACGGGTAGATCGCCGTCTCGTCGATCTGCCCGGCGAAGTAGTTGCTGAAGGGCTGGTTCGGCCAGTTGCTGAGGTTGTCACCGCCGACGTGCCAGTAGCCGCTGTAGCTCTGGCTGCCGGTCTCGGCGAGCGTGCCGGCCCGGGCTCCGTCGACGTAGAGCACCACCCCGGAGGGCCCCTGCGTGGCGACCACCTGGTGCCAGGAGCCGTCGTTGTAGCTGCCGGGCGAGGTGACGGTGCGGGTGCTGCCCGTGTACACGCCGAAGACCAGCCGGCCGTCGTTGCGCATGTAGATGTGCTTGTCGTAGCTGCTGCTGGTCCGGGTGGTGTTGTTGCCGAAGCCGACGAGCTTGCCGCCGCGGGTGGTGGTCGTCCTGAACCAGGTCTCGATCGAGTACTGGCTCGGCACGGTGGTGCGCTTGTCGCTGTAGACGTACTGGTTGCGGCCGTTGAAGCCGATGGCGGTGGACGGACCGGTCACGGCGGCCGGCGTCTGCCGCAGCGCGGGCGCGTTGACGTGGATGCCGCTCTGGTCGCCGGGCGAGGTGTCGTTGACGTAGGGAGCGGCCGACTCGTCGTAGCGCCAGTACAGTCCGGCGCCGTCGTCGAGGACCTTCGCCGCGTACTTCTGGGCGGAGACCGGCACCGTCACCGTCGCCGCGGCGGACAGCGCGGAGGTGTTGCCCGCCCCGTCGGACGCGGTCACCCGGTAGTTGTAGGTGGACCCCGCGGTGACGTTCTTGTCGATGAACGACATCTGCGGGCGCGACCACTCCACGGAGTCGCCGTCGACGGTGTAGACCGGCGTGGAACCGCCGTTGCGGTAGACCTTGTACGTCAGCTTCGTGTCGTCCGTGTCGAGACTGGCGCGCCAGCGGACGTGGGTCTCGGTCGGCTTGACGGCGTCGGCGCCGACCGACGGCACCGTGGGCGCACCGGTGTCCGGGGAGGCCGCGAAGCGTGTCAGGCCCTGGGCCGCCGAACCGTTGACGGTGGTGAACTCGCCGCCCACCCACATGTACTTGTTGTCGGCGGTCTCGGAGACCACCATGGCGCGCGGCCCGATGCCCTCGCCCAGCCCGTCGTTGGTGTCCGGGAACCAGCCCAGCTTGTTGGTGCCGGTCGTCGGCTCCGCGAGCAGGTGGTGCCGGCGCCCGTCGGGGAACTCCCCGACGCTGGAGCAGTCATGGGCGTGCGAGGCGCTGTAGAGCACGTCCTGGTACGACCTGACGGCCTGGGTGGCGCCCAGGCAGGTGTCGCGCCAGCGCTGGTCCAGCGTCGACAGGTCGAGCGCGATACGGCCGTCGAAGACGCCGCCGCCGGTGCCCTCGTTGCCGGTGTAGAAGCCGGTGGCGTCGGTGTCGAGCGCCTTGACCACCGAGTTCGTCTCGATGAACCCCTGGTAGGTGCGGACGTTGGCGCCCGTGGTCGCGTCCACGACGGCCAGGGCGTGCGAGTTGGCGCCGTTGACGGTGAAGAAGTCACCGCCGAGGATCACGTTCTTGCCGTCGGGGCTGACCGCGACGGCCCGGCCGGGCTCGTCGACGTCGGCCTGGAACGGCTCGACCGCGCCGCTGTGGGCGTCCACCGCCGCGTACCGCGCGTGCGCGCTGCCGCCGACCGCGGAGAAGTCACCGCCCAGGTAGACGGTGTCGTCGGTGACCGCGAGCGCCCGCACGGTGGCGGAGACGCTCGGGTGGAAGTCCGCCCTGGGTGTGCAGGTGGCGATGTCGATGGCGGCCAGGCTGGAGACCTGCGTGCCGTTGACCGCGCCGAAGTAACCCCCCGCGTACAGCGTCTTCTGGTCGGGCGAGACGGCCAGCGCCCGCACGGTCGCGGTGCCGCTGCCGACGGTGAAGGACAGTCTGCACGACGTGGGCGCGCCGCTCGCCGCGTCCAGCGCGACGAAGTTCACCGCGTCCTGCGCGGTGCCGCTCGCCCCCTCGGGCGGGCGCACCTGCGAGAAGGTGCCGCCCGCGAAGACCGTGCCGTGCGCCTGGGCCAGCGCCCACACGATGCCGTTGGTCTGCCAGGTCGGCAGGTCGTCGGCGGTGAAGGCGACGGGCGCCGTCACGGCGGCGGCCGGCTGCGGTGGCAGGGCCACCACCCCCAGACCCGCCGCGGTGGACAGAACTAGGGCGGCGCTGAACCGCCTGGATCTCTGCATGAACCCCCCGGCTCCCGGGCCCGCTCACGGGCCCTCTGCCTCGGACCCGCCCGGTGATTCCCCGGGCCGGACGGGACCGAATCAACTTGTTCGCTCGCGAACCATACGAGCACATGACACGCCATGGAACGCTTTTGGCTCATCCCGTGGGAAAGAGGAAGGATCCACGCGCCCCGGCCGCCCCACGGGCCGCACGACACGCGCCCGCGGCGTACCGGGCCCCCTCCCGCCCGCGCCCCGCGTTCAGCGGTCGATGCGTACGGCGATGCCCGCGAGCTGGTCCTCCACCTGCCGCACATCGGAGTCGACCATGATCCGCGCGAGTTCGTCCACCAGGACGGTGGGCCGCCAGCCCAGCGTCTCGCGCGCCTTGGAGGCGTCGCCGATCAGCGCGTCGACCTCGCTCGGCCGCTCGTACTTGGGGTCGTAGCGCACGTACTCCTGCCAGTCCAGGCCGGCGTGCGCGAACGCGGTCTGCACGAACTGCCGCACCGTGGACGGGACTCCCGTGGCGACCACGTAGTCCGTCGGCACGTCGTGCTGCAGCATCCGCCACATCGCCTCGACGTACTCGGGGGCGTACCCCCAGTCGCGGACCGCGTCCAGGTTGCCCAGGTAGAGGCGGTCCTGCAGGCCGGCCCTGATCCGGGCGACGGCGCGGGTGATCTTGCGGGTCACGAAGGTCTCGCCGCGGCGCGGGGACTCGTGGTTGAAGAGGATGCCGTTGACCGCGAACATGCCGTACGCCTCGCGGTAGTTGACGGTGGCCCAGTACGCGAAGACCTTCGCGGCGCCATAGGGGCTGCGCGGGTGGAAGGGGGTCTCCTCGTTCTGCGGGGGCGGTGTGGAGCCGAACATCTCCGAGGACGACGCCTGGTAGATCCGTGTCTGGACACCGCTCGCCCGGACGGCCTCCAGCAGCCTCAGTGTGCTCAGCCCGGTCACGTCACCGGTGTAGAGCGGCGCGTCGAAGGAGACCCGCACATGGGACTGGGCACCCAGGTTGTACACCTCGTCGGGCCGAATGTCGCGCAGCAGGTTCACCAGGGCGACCCCGTCGGAGAGGTCCGCGTGGTGCAGCACGAACCGCCGTTCGGCCTCCTGGGGGCCCTGGTAGATGTGGTCGATCCGCTCGGTGTTGAAGCTGGACGACCGCCGCACCAGGCCGTGCACCCGGTACCCCTTCGACAGCAGCAGCTCCGCCAGGTACGAGCCGTCCTGCCCGGTCACGCCGGTGATCAGCGCCGTCTTGCTCATGCGGTGTTCCCCTCCCTGCCGGACGCGTCCCTCGGACGGATCCGGTCCCTGCGCCCGCCGTACGCGGGCCGCATGTCATGAACAACAGGAAAAATCAGCAGAGTTGACGATGCGGGCTCTCCCGTGACACGGCTCCTGGCATGATCCGGCCCATGACCGCATCGCTGCTGCCCGAACGTGCCCGTGTCTTCGTCGCCGGCCACCGGGGTCTGGTGGGCTCCGCCGTCGCCCGCAGGCTCACCGCCGACGGCCACGAGGTGCTCACCCGTACCCGCGCCGAACTGGACCTGCGTGACGCCGCTCGCACCGCGGCCGAACTGGCCGCCCTGCGCCCCGACGCGGTGGTGCTCGCCGCCGCCAAGGTCGGCGGGATCATGGCCAACAGCACCCAGCCGGTGCAGTTCCTGGAGGAGAACCTCCGCATCCAGCTCAGCGTGGTGGCCGGGGCCCACGCCGCCGGTGTGCGCCGCCTGCTCTTCCTCGGGTCGTCGTGCATCTACCCCAAGCACGCCCCCCAGCCGATCACCGAGGACGCCCTGCTGACCGGGCCGCTGGAGCCCACCAACGAGGCCTACGCCCTCGCGAAGATCGCGGGCATCGTCCAGGTGCAGTCCTACCGGCGCCAGTACGGCGCCTCCTACATCAGCGCCATGCCGACCAACCTCTACGGCCCCGGCGACAACTTCGACCTGGAGACCTCGCACGTCCTGCCCGCCCTGATCCGCCGCTTCCACGAGGCGGCGGCCGAGGGACGCGAGGATGTGGTCCTGTGGGGCAGCGGCACTCCGCGCCGGGAGTTCCTGCACGTGGACGACCTCGCCGCCGCCTGCGCCGTGCTGCTGCGCTCCTACGACGGCGACGACCCGGTCAACGTCGGCTGCGGCACCGACCTCACCATCCGCGAACTGGCGGCGACGGTCGCCGAGGTCACCGGGTTCACCGGCCGGATCGTCTGGGACACGACCCGGCCCGACGGGACCCCGCGCAAGCTGCTCGACATCTCCCGGCTCGCCGGGCTCGGCTGGAAGCCGGCGATCCCCCTGCGCGACGGCATCGCCGCCACCTACGCCCACTGGCGCGACGGCCTCGACGGCTGAGGCGCCCGGCACCGGCCCGAGCGCGGACCCCGGCGGTGCCCAGCGCACGCCGGGGCACCCGGCAGACACCGGCGGGCCCCTCAGTACGCCCCGCGGCCGTCGAGGACGGCGCGGAACGTGCGGGCCATGACGTCCACGTCACTGGTGAACGACCAGTTGTCGACGTACGCGAGGTCGAGCCGGACCGTCTCGTCCCAGGACAGGTCGGAGCGGCCGCTGATCTGCCACAGTCCGGTCATCCCCGGCCGTACGGACAGCCGCCGCCACTCCACGGGCGTGTAGTGCGCCACCTCCTCGGCGAGCGGCGGCCGCGGACCCACCAGGGACATGTCACCCTTGAGGACGTTGACCAGCTGGGGCAGTTCGTCCAGCGACGTGCGCCGCAGCCAGTGGCCGACCCGGGTGACGCGCGGGTCGCGGCGCATCTTGAACATCGGACCGTCGTGCTCGTTCTCCTGGGTCAGGGCGGCCTTCTGCCGGTCGGCCCCCACCCGCATGGTGCGGAACTTCCACATCACGAAGGGCTGCCCGGCCCGGCCTATCCGCTCGTGGCGGTAGAGCACCGGTCCCGTCGAGGAGACCTTCACCGCGGCCGCGACGACCAGCAGCACCGGCGCCAGCACCAGCAGGCCGAGCAGCGCCGTGCTGCGGTCCAGGGCCCCCTTGAGCAGGGGCTGTATCCCCTCCCGTACCGGCGGGGCCACCCGCAGCAGCGACATGCCCCCTGCGGACCCGGTCTCCAGCCGCTTGACGGACACCTCCACCAGGCCGGGCGCCACGAACAGCTCCAGGCCCGCGTCGTGCAGCCCCCAGGACAGACGGCGCAGCCGCTCCCCGGCGAGCCCGGGCCCCGGCACGACCAGCGCGAGATCAGCGCCGAGCCGGTGCACCTCCCCGACGACGAGATCGGCGTCCGCGGCGGGAGCCTCGGGCGCGGCGCCGGGAAGACGTTCCCCGATCCGGATCCCCGAGGCGACCGGACCACTGCCCACCGGAACGGCCCCCACCGCCACGTACGGGTGGTCGGTGCGGGCGGCGAGGTGCTCGGTGACCGCGTCCACCGCGGCGGGCTCGCCCACCACCAGGACCTTGATCACCGCCTGGGCCCTGCGGCGCACCGCCGACAGATGGCGGTGCACCGCCTTGCGGCACACCAGGGTCAGCACCAGGCAGGGCAGCAGCGCCACCAGGCACAGCAGCGCGGCCAGCCGGACCCCCGCCGCGGCGTGCGCCACCGCGAGCACGCCCAGCAGGATGAACCAGTCGTGGAGCACCGGCAGCGTGCCCCGGCTCTCGCCGATGGCCCGGCCCGCGTACCGCGAACGGCACAACTGCACGCCCGCCCAGGCCAGCCCCGCGACGATCCCGCCCGGTAGCGCCCACGGCTGCCGTGCGGCCGAGAGCATCAGCGTCACCGGCACCCCGGCGCCGGCGAGATCGGTGATCAGTGAAGCGGGAAGGTACCAGCGGGACTTGCGCCCCATCCACAACGAGGCGGCGCGCCCCCGCGAGCGCGCCGTGCGTGATCTGTCGGAATCAGCGGCCTGAACATCCCACATGTACCCCCCCCAGGCACGTTCTGCGGCATGACGCGCCGGATGTCGCGAACGTTCATCCGTCGAACATGCGGCGCGATGGTGAACAGTACGGCAAACTTGTGCACGACGGGAGGGTTTACGTGAACGTCACCGAGAAGTGCCGCGCCGGGCGAAATCCACTGCGGAGCACGCCGGTTGACCGCCTCCCGCCACGGTCCTGCGGAAAACGGCACGGACGTCGAACACGCTGGCTACAGTGAGCGCCCCGGCGTGGAAGGGGCCGCGCCGGAACGATCGTGGGGGTGCGCGGTGGGGGACGACAGCACGGCCGGTGGCGGACCGGCGGGCCGGGACGTCATGGCGGAAGCGGACGAAAGAGCGGGTGGAGCCGGTTCGCCGGCAGGCGTCCCCCAGCAGGGGGCCGGCCCCCGGGAAGCCCCGGCCGGCCCCACGCGGCCGGACGACGACGCGCCCCGCCCCGCACGGGCGCGGCCCGGGCGCCGCAGGAGCCGGACACGCCGCGTACTCCTCGCGGCGCTCGCCCTGTTCACCGTCGGCCTGCTCATGGCGGGCGGTGTCGTCTGGTGGGCCGTCGACCACTACACCGGGAAGGTCGACCGGGTGTCCGGCGCCTTCCCGACGGACGTCCCCGCGGCGGCGCAGCCGGCCCCCTCCGCCGGGGGACAGACCTTCCTCCTCGTCGGCGTCGACAGCCGCTCCGACCTGCCGACCACCGGGCGGGACGCCAAGGCCCCCGAATGGAAGTACGGTGCCCAGCGCAGCGACACCATGATGCTGGTCCACCTCCCGGCCGACCACTCGGGCGCGTACGTCGTCTCCCTGCCCCGGGACGCCTGGGTGGACATCCCCGGGCACGGCCGGGCCAAACTCAACGCCGCCTTCTCCTGGGGCGGACCGCCGCTGCTCATCGACACGGTGCAGCGGCTGACCAAGGTGCGCGTCGACCACCTCGCCGTCATCGACTGGGACGGCTTCAAGAAACTCACCGACTCCGTCGGCGGGGTGGACCTCGTCGTGGACGGCGCCCGCCGCCACATGAACGGCACCCAGGCCCTGGTCTACGTCCGGGAACGCCACCACCTCCCGCGCGGCGACTTCGACCGCACCCACCGGCAGCAGTACTTCCTGCGGACGCTCATGGCCAAGGTCATGCGCCCCTCGACCTTCTCCAACCCCCTCAAGGGGGCCGGGGTGCTGGACGACCTCACCGCCGCCGTCAGCGTCGACGACCGGCTCAGCGACGGCGACCTGCGCGCCCTGCTGTGGGACAACAAGAAGGTCCGCCCCGGGGACATGGTGTTCATGAACGCTCCCGCCAAGGGCACCGGCATGATCTCCGGCCAGTCCGTGGTCCTCCTGGACCCCCGCGCGGGCACCGAACTGTGGCAGGCCATGCGGGACGACGCCCTCGACCTCTACCTCCAGTCGCACGACGCCGACGTGCTGGGCGGTACGACACCCTGACGGGACCGCCGCGACCGGGCCGCACGTCCCCTCCGGGCCCGTTCGCCGGACAACGGACCGCGCCTGCACTAGAGTTCGCAGCGGCTGCCCACCGGCGTCCGCGGAGGAAACCCATGACGGACCACCCCGCTCGTCCCGCGCACCCGCACCGCAGGCCCACGCGCCGCAGGCGGCGCACCCTGTTCGCCGTCCTGGCCGGCCTGCTGCTCCTCGGCGTGATCGCCGGCACCGGCCTGGCCCTGGACCGGAGCGGCCCCGCGCCCCGCGCCGACCGCGCGGACACCACGGCACTCCCCTTCGACCTGCCGGCCGCCCGGGTGCTGCGCGCCGGCCCGCACCTGGTCTTCGCGCACTACTTCCCGCCGTACCCGCTCTCCCTGGACAACCAGCCCGCCGCGCACGACTACTACGCCCGCAACTACCTCACGCCCCAGGGCGAACAGGGCAGGCACGCGGCCTACGGCGGACTGCTGCGCGACCGGCCCCTGCCCGTCCCGCGGTCCCCGGGCGACTGGCAGCTCGCCGACCTGGAGAAGGAGGTGAGGACCGCACGGGACGCCGGCCTCGACGGCTTCACCGTCGACCTGCTCTCCCTGACCGGCCCCAACCGGCAGCGCGTCGACCTGCTGCTGCGCGCGGCGCACCGCGTCGACCCCGGTTTCCGGATCGCGCTGATGCCGGACATGACCTCCCTGCACACCGACCCCCGGACCCTGGCCGACGCGCTGGCCCGGCTCGCCGCGTCCCCGGCCGCCCACCGGCTGGCCGACGGACGTCTGGTGGTCTCCCCCTTCAAGGCCGAGGCGCAGGACCCCGCCTGGTGGAGCCAGGTCACCGCGCGGCTGCGCGACCACGGCATCCGCACCGCCCTCGTCCCGGTCTTCCTGGACTTCCGCGCCAACGCCGAACGGTTCGCCCCGATCAGCTACGCCTTCTCCTCCTGGGGCAACCGCAGCTACACCCGCCAGGGGGACGTCCCCGGGGACGTCCGGCTCGCCCACGCCCTGGGCAAGAAGTGGATGCAGGCCGTGTCCGTGCAGGACGCCCGGCCCAACCAGGGCGTCTACGACGAGGCGGGCAACACCGCCACCCTCCGGTCGACCTGGAACCACGCGATCGGCGACGGTGCGGACTGGGTGCAGCTCACCACCTGGAACGACTACTCGGAGGGCAGCCAGTTCGCCCCCTCGCTGCACAACGGCCACACCTACCTGGACATCTCCTCCTACTACCTCACGCGCTTCAAGACCGGGGCCTGGCCGCGCATCGTCCGCGACACGGTGTACGTCACCTCGCGCGTCCAGTTCACGGACACCCGCAACGCCCCGCTCCAGCCCCGGCTGATGCGCCCCCGCCCCGGAACCGCGGTCCCGCGCGACCAGGTGGAGGTGCTCACCTTCCTGACCGCGCCCGCCACGGTCCTCGCGCAGGTCGGCACCGTGCCCCACACCTACCGTGCGCCCGTCGGCGTACACGCCCGATACCTGGAGCTGAGCCCCGGCCTCACCAAGGCCGTGGTCCGCCGTGGGGACACCACCGTCACCGAGGTCACCACCCGCTACCCGGCACGGCGCACGGTCACCGTGCAGGACCTCCAGTACTACGGGGTCTCCAGCCGCCGCTGACCCGGGCCTGCGGGGCGCGGCCCACCCTGCGGACGGCACCCGGTGGCCGGCACCCGTGGGACGCCGGCCGGGACAATGAGAACCGAGACCGGCAGGAGGCGCCAGAGCGCTTCTGTACGGTGTTTCCGGTGGGCGGTTAGGGTGCGGGCATGAGCGATCAGGCCCCGACCTTGGAGGATGTCGCCCGAGAGGCAGGTGTCTCCCGGGCGACCGTCTCCCGGGTCGTCAACGGCGTCCGCAATGTGGACCCCGCGATCCAGGAACTGGTGAACCGGGCCATCGAGCGGACCGGCTACGCCCCCAACCGGGCCGCCCGCGCACTGGTGACCCGGCGCGCCGAGACCATCGCGCTCGTCGTCTCCGGAGCGGGCGCCCCTGCCGAGGACGGCCAGGACGCCTTCGCCTCCCGGGTCTTCGCGGACCCGTTCTTCGGACGGGTGGTCGCCGGCGTCGTCGGCTTCCTGCGTCCTCGCTCCATGCACCCCGTCCTCATGTTCGCCGAGTCCGCCGAGGACCGGCGCGAGGTGCTCACCTGTCTGCGCCAGGGCCGCGCCGACGGCGCGCTCGTCGTCTCCACCCACGCCGACGACCCGCTGCCCGCGCTCCTGGCCGGGGCAGGGCTGCCCGCCGTGCTGTTCGCCCGCCCGGCACGCCTGCTCCCGCTGAGCTACGTGGATCTGGACCACCGGCACGGCGGCCGCCTCGCGGCGGAGCACCTCCTGGCGACCGGCTGCCGCCGGCCGGCCACCGTGGCCGGACCGCTCGCCGTGTCCGCCGGCCAGGAACGGCTCGCCGGCTTCCGGGACACGATGGCCGCGCACGGACATCCGCACGTGCCCGTCGCCGAAGGCGGCTTCACCCTCGAAAGCGGGATCTCGGCCGCGCAGCGGCTGCTCGACGGACACCCGGAGGTCGACGGGGTGTTCGCGGCCAACGACCTGATGGCCCAGGGCGTGTGCCAGGTGCTCCGCGAGCGCGGCAGACGGGTGCCCGACGACGTCGCGGTGATCGGTTTCGACGACTCCGGGATCGCCCTGTCCTGCGTGCCGCCCCTGACCACCGTCCGCCAGCCGGTCGAGCAGATGGCGGCGGAGATGGCCCGGCTCCTGGACGCACACATCCGCAAGGAGCGGACCGAACCCACGTCCGTGGTCTTCGCACCCGAACTGGTCGTGCGGGACACCACGTGACCTCGCCCCTCCCCGGCATGAGCTGAACCGTCGACGGAGATCGCGGATCGTCCGGTCCGGGGCTACCAGACGAGGATCCCGCCGCCTTCGGCCCTGGCGCGCAACGCCGCGGCGACGATGTTGTCGAACCGCTTGGTGACGTAGCCGGTGTCGTAACCCGTCTGTACGGCGAGGTGACCGAGGTGCGGACGGATCGCCTCGCACTCCGCCAGAAAGTCGTCGATCTCCTCCCGCTCCACACAGAGATCGTCGCCGTCGAGCCGGGGGAAGAACCGGGATCCCAGGCTCCGGAACGCCTCGGACCCCCACAGCCGGGTGCGGGTGCTCTCGAAACCCGCCAGGGTGTCTCCGTGCTCGGGGTCGTCCAGGAAGTGGTGGCCGCCGTCGGCGTCGTACACGAAGGTGTGCACAAGGAGGGTCATACGCCCAGTGTCCCGGCCGGTGCCGTGCCGCGTCGAGCGCATTGGCCTCGCCACGCCCGTCGGGGTGTTCACCGCTGCCGAGCCGGGAGCGCACGACGTCGCGCGGGCATCCTCGGTATCGGTTCACGGGCCGGGCCGACGAGCACCGGCCCGCCGTCCCGGCGCGGCCCCCGACGCGTCGAAACCCAACTGTTGCCAAACGCCCTCGCGCTCTTTCTCCGCAGGTCATGGACCATGCGGTCGCCGTGCCCCGCCGCCTGGTCCCCGGCATCGCCGGCCGGTCGCGCAAGGTCCCTGGTCGAACCTCTTGACGCCTTCTTCTTGCGAGGCTTAACTCACATTCTAAATTAAGCCGTCCGCCCCTTCAGAAGCCGAACGCTCCCCGCGTTCTCGAGGTGGTCCACGGCTGTCAACTCCCGGAAAGGGACACCAGGAGCCATGCGCAACATGCGAGCCGCGGCCGTAGGCGCCGTCACCCTGTCTCTCACCCTCGCGGCCACGGCCTGCGGAGGCGGTTCGTCCACCGGCGGCGGGTCCGGCGACTCGCCCAAGACGCTCACCTACTGGGCCTCCAACCAGGGTGCCGGCATCTCCGTGGACAAGAAGGTCCTGCAGCCCGAACTCGACAAGTTCGAGAAGCGCACGGGCATCAAGGTGAAGCTGGAGGTCGTGCCCTGGTCGGATCTGCTGAACCGGATCCTGACCGCGGCCACCTCCGGGCAGGGGCCCGACGTCCTCAACATCGGCAACACCTGGAGCGCCTCCCTCCAGGCGACCGGCGCGCTGCTGCCGTGGGACGCGGCGAACTTCGCCCGGATCGGCGGCAAGGACCGCTTCGTGGACTCCGCCCTCGGCTCGACCGGGGTCCCGGGCAAGGACCCGGCGGCCGTACCGCTGTACTCGATGTCCTACGCCCTCTACTACAACAAGAAGATCTTCGCGGACGCCGGGATCACCGAGCCGCCGGCCACCTGGGCCGAACTGACCGCCGACGGGAAGAAGATCCAGGCCCAGGGCAAGCAGGTCCTCGGGGCCGAGGGGTCCAACCTCTCGGAGAACATCCACCAGGTCTTCGTGCTCGCCAAGCAGCACGGCGCCGACTTCTTCACCGCCGACGGCAAGCCCGACTTCACCGGCGACGCAGCGGTCGCGGCCGTCAAGCAGTACGTCGACCTGATGGCGAAGGACAAGGTCATCCCCGCCGGCAACGCCGAGTACGCGCAGAACCAGTCGCTGAGCGACTTCGCCAAGGGCAGGACGGCGATGGTGCTGTGGCAGACGGCCTCCGCCACCTTCAAGTCGCTGGGCATGAAGGACTCCCAGTGGGCTGTCGCCCCCGCACCCGTGCAGTCGGGTGCTCCGGGCACCGGAACCCAGGTCAACTCGATGGTGGCCGGCATCAACCTGGCTGTCTTCAAGAACACCCACAACCTCGACGGCGCCACTCGGTTCGTGAAGTTCATGACGAGCGACGAGGAGCAGAAGATCCTCAACACGGCCTACGGGTCCATCCCGCCGGTGAAGTCCGCGCAGGCTGACCCGGCGTTCAACTCCCAGGGCACCGCGGTGCTCCGCCGCACCCTCGCCACGAGCGCCGCCGCGCTGCCCCAGGTGGCCGACGAGTCCCAGTTCGAGACGGCCGTCGGAACGGCCGTCAAGGAACTGTTCGCGGACGCGGCCGGCGGCCGCCCGGTGACCACCGAGTCGGTGAAGGCCAGACTCCAGAAGGCCCAGCAGCAGATGCCGGCGAAGTGAGCACGGACACCCTCATGACGACCACGGTCCCCGAGACGGGCGCACGGCCGGTGCACGAGGCTCCCCCCGGTGCGGCCCGCCGCCCGCGCCGCACCGGGCGGATCAAGCGCATCGCCCTGCCCTACCTGCTCCTGCTGCCCGCGCTGATCCTCGAACTCCTCGTCCACCTCGTGCCGATGGTCATCGGCGCCGTGATGAGCTTCAAGGAACTCACCCAGTTCTACATCCGCGACTGGGGCACCGCGCCCTGGTCCGGCCTCGGCAACTACAAGCTGTCGGTGGACGTCGACGGCCCGGTCGGCGAAGCACTGCTGCACTCCTTCCTCGTCACCGTCGGCTTCACCCTCCTCTCCGTCGCCCTGTGCTGGGCGATCGGCACCGCGGCCGCCGTCCTCATGCAGGACGCCTTCCGCGGGCGCGGCCTGCTGCGCACCGTCTTCCTCATCCCCTACGCGCTGCCCGTCTACGCCGCCGTCATCACCTGGGCCTTCATGTTCCAGCACGACAACGGCCTGGTGAACCACCTCCTGCACGACCAGCTCCACCTCACCGGCAAGCCGTCCTTCTGGCTCATCGGCGACAACAGCTTCTACGCCCTGCTGACCGTCTCGGTGTGGAAGGGATGGCCGTTCGCCTTCCTCATCGTCATGGCCGGGCTGCAGAACATCCCCAAGGAGCTGTACGAGGCGGCCGCCCTGGACGGCGCCGGACTGTGGCAGCAGATCCGCCGCATCACCCTGCCGTCCCTGCGACCGGTCAACCAGGTGCTGGTCCTGGTGCTGTTCCTGTGGACGTTCAACGACTTCAACACACCGTACGTGCTGTTCGGCAAGTCGGCGCCCGAGGCCGCCGACCTCGTCTCGGTCCACATCTACCAGTCGTCCTTCGTCACCTGGAACTTCGGCACCGGATCGGCCATGTCCGTCCTGCTCCTGCTGTTCCTGCTGGTGGTGACGGGCGTCTACCTGCTGCTGACCTCCCGAGGAAGGAAGACGGCCGATGTCTGACACCGTCCGGGCGCCCCGGCCGGCCCGCTCGCCGATGGCCCCGCCGCGCTCCTTCCTGTGGACCCGGCGGATCTTCCTCACCCTGCTCGGCGGATTCGTCCTGGTGCCCGTCTACGTCATGGTGTCCAGCTCGCTCAAGCCGCTGCAGGACGTCTCGGGGAAGTTCCGCTGGCTGCCCAGCGGACTCACCCTCCGCCCGTACGTCGACATCTGGTCCACGATCCCGCTCGCGAAGTACTTCCTGAACTCGCTGATCGTGGCCGGTGCAGCGACCGCCGGCTCGGTGGTGATCGCGGTCTTCGCCGCCTACGCGGTCAGCCGTTACTCCTTCCGCGGCAGACGTGTCTTCACCGTCACCGTCCTGTCCACCCAGATGTTCCCGGGCATCCTCTTCCTCCTCCCGCTCTTCCTCCTCTACGTCAACATCGGCAACGCCACCGGCATCGCCCTGTTCGGCTCCCGGGGCGGCCTCATCCTCACCTACCTCACCTTCACCCTGCCCTTCTCCATCTGGATGCTCATCGGCTACTTCGACTCGGTGCCGCGCGACCTGGACGAGGCAGCCCTCGTCGACGGCTGCGGACCACTGCGCGCACTGCTGCGCGTCGTCGTGCCGGCCGCGACACCGGGCATCGTCGCCGTCGCCGTCTACGCCTTCATGACCGCGTGGGGCGAGGTGCTGTTCGCCTCCGTCATGACCAACGACACCACCCGCACCCTCGCCGTGGGCTTGCAGGGCTACTCCACCCTCAACGACGTCTACTGGAACCAGATCATGGCCGCCTCGCTCGTCGTCAGCGTCCCCGTGGTCGCCGGGTTCCTCCTCCTCCAGCGCTACCTCGTCACCGGACTCACCGCCGGCGCGGTCAAATAGCGCCCCCGCTCCTCCCGAAAGGTTCTCCGTGTCCGACTCGATCGACCTCGCCGCCTTCCCCCCGGACTTCCTGTGGGGCACCGCCACGTCCGCCTACCAGGTCGAGGGCGCCGTCGCCGAGGACGGCCGCTCGCCGTCCATCTGGGACACCTTCTCGCACACCCCCGGCAAGACCGACAACGGCGACCACGGCGACACGGCCTGCGACCACTACCACCGCTGGCCCGAGGACATCTCCCTGATGCGGCAGCTGGGCACCAACGCCTACCGGCTGTCCGTCGCCTGGCCCCGGGTGGTCCCGGACGGCGACGGCCCCGTCAACGCCAAGGGCCTCGCCTTCTACGACCGGCTGGTCGACGGTCTGCTGGAAGCGGGCATCACCCCCAGCGTCACCGTCTACCACTGGGACCTTCCCCAGACCCTCCAGGACCGCGGCGGCTGGAGCGAACGCGCCACCGCCGAACACCTCGCCCGCTACGCCTCGGTCCTCGCCGAGCGCCTGGGCGACCGGGTCACCCAGTGGGCCACCCTGAACGAGCCGCTGTGCTCCGCCTGGATCGGCCACCTCGAAGGCCGGATGGCCCCCGGGCTCACCGACCTCACCACCGCCGTCCGTGCCTCCTACCACCTGCTCCTCGCCCACGGCCTGGCCGCGCAGGCTGTCCGGGCGGCCGTCCCCGGCGCACAGGTCGGCCTGGTCACCAACCACTCCACCGTCGCCGCGGCCTCGACGAGACCGGAGGACGTCGCGGCGGCGGCGCGGATGGACGGGCACACCAACCGCTGGTGGCTGGACCCCGTCCACGGCCGCGGCTTCCCCGCCGACATGCGGGAGCTGTACGGCGTGGAACTCCCGGAGCGGCCCGGCGACTTGGAGACCATCGCCACACCCCTGGACTGGCACGGGCTCAACTACTACTTCCCGGCCACGGTCACCGACGACCCCACCGGCCCGGCCCCGTACGCCCGTGAAGTCCGTCTGCCCGACGTCCCGCGCACCGGCATGGACTGGCAGATCGACGCCGACGGCCTGGAGAGCCTGCTGATGCGGCTCACCGACGACTACGGCGTCCGCCGCCTGTACGTCACCGAGAACGGCTCGGCCTTCCCCGACACCGTCGCCCCCGACGGCAGCGTGGACGACCCCGGCCGCACCGGTTACCTGGAGCAGCACCTGGCGGCCTGCGCCCGCGCCGTCCGCAAGGGAGCCCCGCTGGCCGGCTACTTCGCCTGGTCGCTGCTGGACAACTTCGAGTGGGCCTACGGCTACGACAAGCGCTTCGGGCTCGTCCACGTCGACTACGCGACCCAGAAGCGCACCGTCAAGACGAGCGGGCGGCGCTACGCGCAGATCGTGCGGGCGCACCGCGAAGGTGCTGCCACCGCCTGACCCGCACCGCGGGCACCGGGCGCCGTCCGCCGGACCACGTCCGGCGGACGGGGCCCCTCGGCGCACGGCCCGGCGGCCCGACGGCAAGAAAGCCCCGCCTCACGGCCCGCCGGTGACCGTCAGCGGGCCCTCCCACCGCAGGTCCCCGGCCGAGCGCCCGACCATGAGGCGGTACGTCCCCGGCTCCGTGCGCCAGGCACGGTCCGCCTCGGACCAGTACCGCAGGGCCCTGGCCGGCACGACCACGTCCGCCGTCACCGCCCCGCCCGCCTCCGCGCGGACCTCGGCGTACCCGGCGAACCAGCGCTCCGGCCGCTCCACGGCCGATCCCGGGAGTGCCAGGTAGACCTGGACGACCTCCCGGCCGGTGCGCCGCCCGGTGTTGCGCAGCCCGACCCGCACCGTGAACGCGCGGCCCGCGGTGGCCCGGGCGGGAGCGTCCACGGCCTCGTAGTCCCACGTCGTGTAGCCGAGGCCGTGACCGAACCAGTACGCGGGCAGGCGCCCGGACCGCAGCCACGCCCGGTGCCCGATGTGCAGGCCCTCGGCGTACTCCAGCCGGCCGCCGGCCGGGCGGGTGTCCGTGACCGGCGCGTCCGCCAGAGAGGCCGGCCAGGTGGTGGGGAGGCGGCCGCCGGGCTCGGACCGGCCGAAGAGGACGTCGCAGACGCCCCCGCCCGCCTCCTGGCCCGGGAACCAGGCGAGCAGCAGGGCACCCACCTGCTCGCGCCAGGGCAGTTCGACGGGGCCTCCGCTGTTGACGACGACGACCGTGCGCGGATTGGCGGCGGCCACCGCGCGGACGAGATCGTCCTGCCGGCCGCCGAGGGACAGCCCGGTGCGGTCGTGGCCCTCCGTCTCGCTGTGCTCGGTGGTGCCGACGAACACGACCGCCGCGTCCGCCTGCCGGGCGGCACCGGCCGCGGCGGCGAGCGCCGCCTCCGGGTCCTCCTCGGGCGGCGCGGCGGCCAGCACCACGGCACGTCCGGTGCCCGCCACCAGTTCCCGTCCGGCCGTCAGCCGCACCGGCCGCCTCGACGTCAGGAACGCCCGGACGGTGTGCACGGGCGGGGTGACGTGGACGGCCGCCGGATCGTCCGTGCGGCAGGGGAAGTCGCCGTTCAGCAGCACCTGTTCGCCGAGGCTGAGCGACAGGCGGCCGAATCCGCCGACCCCGAAACTCCATTCGCCGGTGCACCTGGGCCGCAGCAGTGCGCTGATCTCCACGGTGTGCGCGCCGGGCACCACAGGCGGCTCCAACTGGCGGCCGGACAAGCGGTGTTCGGCGTGCAGTTCGCGGCCGTGCCGGTCCAGCAGCCGCACCAGCACCCCCGGCGTGCCCGACCTGGGATCGGTGCACACGTCCGCCTCGACGGGGGCGGGAGGCAGACCGAGCGACGGGCCGGGCACATGGACCACCCGCGCCCGGCCGCGCAGCCCGGTACGGATGCCGTCGAGCGGGGTCACCGAGCCCGGGGGATGGACGCCCGCGCTGCCGCCGCCCTGGAGGCGGGGCGTCGCCGCATGGGCTCCGAGCACGGCCACCGTCGACAGCGCGGCCGGGTCCAGCGGCAGCACGCCCTCGCTGTTGCGCACCAGCACACAGCCCGCGGCGACGGTACGACGCAGCAGCGCGCGGGTGCCGCGCGCGCATGCCGCCGGTGTCCGGCGCGGCGGGAGGGGGCCGAGGGCGCCCACGCGGCGGGCGAGCCGCAGCAGCCGCCGCACCTTGTCGTCGACGCACCGCTCGGGCACCCGCCCGCCGGTCACCGCGTCGGCCAGGGAGCGCGCCCATGGGCTGTCCGGGCCGGGCATCGCGAGGTCGAGCGCGGCGCGGCCCGGCTCCTGAGCGCTCCGTACGGCCGCCCAGTCGGAGACGGCGACCCCGTCGAAACCCCACTCGTCCTTGAGGACCTCCCCGAGCAGGCGACTGGCGGTCATGGTGGTGCCGTTGACGCTGTTGTAGCCTGCCATGACGAGCCACACCCCGGCCTCCACGGCCCGCTCGAACGGAGCGAGGTACACCTCCCTCAGCACCCGTTGCGAGACCCTGACGTCGACCGTGAGCCGTTCGGTCTCCGAGTCGTTGGCGACGAAGTGCTTGGCCGCGGCCGCGACGCCCTGCGCCTGGATGCCCCTGATCAGCGCGGCGCCGGTGCGCCCGGCCAGCTCCGGGTCCTCCGAGAAGCACTCGAAGTGGCGGCCGCCGAGCGGGCTGCGGTGCAGGTTGAGCGTGGGGGCGAGCACGACGTCCACGCCCTTGCGGACGGCCTCGGCGGCCAGCAGCGTGCCCAGTTCCGTCAGCAGCTCCTCGTCCCACAGCGCGCCGAGGGCCGATGCCGAGGGCAGCAGGGCGGAGGTCCGCCGTTCGTCCCAGCTCTCCCCGCGCACGCCCGCCGGCCCGTCGGAGCAGACCATCTGCCGCAGCCCGATGTCCGGTTCCGCGGCCGTGCGCCACGTAGTGGCCCCGGTGAGCAGCCGTACCTTCTGCGCCAGGCTCAGCTTGCCGACGAGCCGGTCGGTCAGGTCGCCGTCCGCGTCGCCGTTCATGCGCTCGCCCGGGCCCGTGCCCCTGTCGTCGTTCATCCCCACCCCTTGGTGTGCTGTGGCGGCCGTTCCCCTCGGCGGGAAGCGGGCCGAAGGCCCGGCCGGTCCCGCACGGTGCGCGCGGGACCGGCCGGTGCGCGCGGACCGGGCCGGCGCTCAGGGCAGCCGGTAGTTCTCGTCGAGGGCCGCACCCGCCTCCGGGTGCGTCTGGTCGTAGCCGCGGGCGTCGCACTGCAGGCCGCCCACGACGCAGTGGTCGACCAGCGCCTTGAGCGTGGCGTCGTCCCAGGCGTCGAAGAAGTCGTAGTGGAAGGAGTAGCCGCGGCCGCTGGCCAGGCGCACCTGGCTCATGTCACCGTTGACCGGGAACGCCATCTTGAACTCGATCATCGGCACCGCCACCGGGTGATCGGCGGGACACACGTTGTCGTTGGTGCCGGGTCTGACGACCGGGTAGGCCATGTGGCTCTTGTGGTCCGGTGTGTCGAGGTACCTGCCGTCCCAGCAACTGGGCGCCTGGAAGCGGATGTTGAGCTGGACGTCGGCCCGGTCGGGGCAGCTCGCCGGGAAGTCGGTGTTGAAGTAGCTGTCGCCGCACTCCCAGCCCTCCACGAAGCCCGGGTGGCGGCGGAACTCGTCCGCGCTCTGCATCGGACTGCCCACGACGAACCGCAGCCCCTTGGGGAAGGGCCGCACACTGGTGTAGTCGGTGACACCGGACTTGTAGTAGATCGTCTGCGGCCCGACGGGCAGGATCTTCCGGTCGCCCTCGAACAGCGAGGGCATCCAGTAACCCGAGGCGTCACCGGGCGCCTTGCAGGTGGTGGCGCCGCCCTCGAGGGAGGCCGTGGTGCTGTGGGCGTCGGTCGAGGTGTTGCCCATGAAGGTGTGGTCGTGCGACTTGCCGGGCTGGCCCGGGTAGACGATCGGGTCGTCGGGGGCGGTGTGGGTGACCGAGCAGTTGGCCTGGAACTCGTGGAAGTAGCGGTGGGGCGGGTCGGCCGACGACGGTGTGACGCCGGTGACGGGGACGGGGGCCGGTATGTAGCCGTCGCCGTCCGGGTCGTCGGCGGACGCCTGGGTGGACACCGCCATCGTGTGCCCGGCGCGGGAGACGGCTGCCGCGACGGGCACCTCGCGCCCGCCGTCTCCGGACGCGGAGGCGGAGGCGATGGTGCCGGCGCCCAGGGCAGCGGCGAGGAGCGCGGTGCCGAGGAGCAGTGCGGGAAGCCGTTTCGGACTCGATCTCATGGGGTCTCCTGCCCGTGGGATGGGAAGAGGGCCCGCGCGCACGCACACGGGTCACAGGGGCCGCACACGTGTGTCGCACACGTCGGACCTGTCGGACCTGTCGAACGTGTCGCGCGGGTGGTGCGATCGGTGCGGTGGTGGCGGGCCACGGTGCCGGCCGGGCCACGCCACCGGGGTCCGGGGCACAGCGGTCAGCCGTAGATCCCCAGTTCATGGAGGGAGTAGCCCCAGCTCGTGCCGCGCGCCGTCAGATGGAGGCGCATGTAGCGGGCGGTGGCCGACACGTCGAAGGTGTCGACGTCACCGTCGCCCGCGGTGGTGGTGTACACCGAGCGCCAGGTGCTGCCGTCGTCGGAGACCTGTACCTCGTAGGACTTGGCGTAGGCGGGGTCCCAGACGAGCTGGAGCCTGCGCAGGGCCTTGGACGCGCCGAGGTCGACCTGGATCCACTGGGGGTCGCTCCAGTCGCTGGCCCAGCGGGTGCCGGTGTCCCCGTCGACGGCCAGCGCCGGGGTGCACGGGCAGTCGCCGTAGGACTGCTGGAAGGAGGAGGCGGTCACCGGCCGGTTCAGCGCGAGGTCGGTCCCGTCGACCGGCGGGGCGACGACCTTGACGGACCTGGTCTCGATGCCGGCGTTGCCGTGTCCGTCCTCGGCCTGGACGTAGACCTTCCACACGCCGAGCTTCTGCGGCGCGGTGACGGCGAAGGTGCCGTCGCCCGTGGAGCGCCACCGCGCCTCGACGAGCCGCTTGTCGCCGTTCGCGTAGATGCCGCTGAGGTAGATCTTGCAGGTGACCGGATCGCCGTCGGGGTCGCGGACATCGGCGTGCACGGTGAACTCGCCGCCGGCCGGGGCGGCCGAGGCGGGGGAGACGCTCATGCCGCTGATGACCGGCGGCATGTCGGCACCCGCTGTCGAGCCGGTGTACGCCTGCTTCACGGCGTAGTACGACAGCCGCTTCAGTCCGTCGGGCACCAGGTTGAACCAGACGCCGCCGAAGTCGTGCTCGGTGCCGTAGTGGAAGAGGGTGGCGCCCAGGGCGACACCCGGGTGGGCCTTCACGCAGTTCCACGCCTTGGTGTACCCGTCGGCCTTCTGCACGTCGGTGGGTTCGTCGGGGACGCCGTTGGCGTCGTCCGGCACCTCCCACTCGCCGGCCGGGCCGGTCTCGGTGATGATGTACGGCTTGGTGTAGCCGCCGTCGATCCAGTCCTGGCGGACCTTGCACACGTTGCTGTAGGAGTTCATCGCGTACAGGTCGAGGTCGGGCGCGTTGCGCTTGTAGTAGGGCCAGGCGCCGGTCCACGCGTCGGTGGAGGTGACCGGGTGGCCGGGGTCGATGCCGTGGATCTTCTTGGCGACGTCGTCGACGAAGCGGGTGTAGGCGTTGCGCTGTGCCTCCAACTGGTCGCCGCTGTAGCAGTTCTGCAGACCGAGGACCGACTCGTTGCCCACGTTCCACATCAGCGTCGCCGGATGGTTCTTGTACGCCTGCACCCACTTGGCGAACTCGGTGAGCGCGTTGTCCTTGTACGTCGTGTCGTTCACGTAGTCGACGCAGCCGCCGGCGCCCGGGCCGCCGCCCGGCTGGAGCCAGAAGCCGTTGATCACCCGGATGCCCTCGGCCGCCGCGGCGTCCAGCAGCGCCTCGCTGGAGCCGTCGGTGCCCCAGGTGCGGATCGTGTTGGCGCCCATGGCCTTCACGTCCGGCAGGTACACCGGGCCGTCGGAGGCCGCGGGTCCCCAGGTCACGCCCTTGACGGTGTACGGCTGGCCGCCCACGGTCAGGCGCCAGTCGCCCTGGGTCCCCTCGACCTTCACGGCGCCGCCCGCGGGAGGCGGCGGTGTGGTGCCGCCCGCGGAGCCGTAGACCTGGAACTCCCACAGCGAGTACCCGTATCCGCCGGAGCGGGCCAGCCCCTGCATCCGTACGTAGCGGCCGGTCCCGGACACGGCGAGGTCGTCGGTGCCGCCGTCACCGCCGGTCACCTTCTTCAGGGTGTGCCAGTCGGTGCCGTCGTCGGACGCCTGGATCTCGTAGTCCTTGCCGTAGGCGCTCTCCCAGGTCAGGACGACACGGTCGAGGACGGACTGCTGGCCCAGGTCGACCTGGAGCCACTGCTGGTCGCTCCACTGGCTGGCCCACCGGGTCCCGGTGAGGTCGCCGTCGACCGCCGCGGCGGCAAAGTAGCCCGCTCCCTCCTGCGAGGAGGCGGTGGCGGTCTTCCCCTGGGACAGCAGGGTGCCGGCGGCGTGTGCGGCCGGCGCGAGCGCGACGGTGAGCGAGGAGGCGAGCAGGGCGCCGAGCGCGAGCAGGGGCACAGCTGCCCGGCGTGGAGCGGAGACGGTCGCGGAGGGTGGTCTGGACACGGAGGTGCTCCTGACGGCTGGGTTCGCTGCGGGAGGGGCCCCGCCGGGCCGGGGTGCGGGGCGGGCGGCCGGCCCGGCGGGGGCGTCGTGGCCGGGACCGTGCCCGGGGCGGCACGGTCCCGGCGGCCGGGATCGGGGGAAGGAGGGATCAGGGGTAGGACACGACGTTCGACGGAACGGTCGAGGTGCCCGAGGTCGGCGGGCCGGTGTCGTTGATGACGTGCTCGTACTGGCCGTTGCCGCCCAGGGAGACCACCAGGACGTCGTGGAACCTCACCCCGGGCTTGACGGGAGCCTCGAAGCCGTGGTCCTGCCGGATGGACGGGTCCGCGGTGTAGTTGCAGTAACTGCCCAGGCCCCAGGCCTCGTGCGTGGTGACCGAGTCGTCGACCTTGTAGGCGGCGTACCCCTTGGTCGTGCCGTTCTGGACCGCGGCCTGGTCGGGCGCGTCGTAGGCCTTCTCGTTCTGGAAGAAGACGGTCCGGCCGCGCTCACCGTGCCATTCGACGTCGTACTTGTTGAAGTGCTCGACGAACAGGCCGGTGGCCAGGACGTCGTCGCCGTTGACGCGGACGCCGTAGTCGGCCCGGTTGGTCTCCCAGCCCACGCCGTCACCGTGGTCCGCGCGCCACACCCAGGTGTGGTCGATGATCGTGTCGTCGCTGTTGACGACCAGGCTGGTGGTGGCCCGGCCCGGGCCGGCACCGCCGATGCGGAAGTAGACGTCCTGGAGGGTGGTGGGGTCCGCGGAGTGGTCCGCGCCGGTACCCGGGGTGCCGATCTCCAGCAGGGTGGGGGAGTTGACCGGACCGGCGTCGACGAGGAAGCCCGCCAGCCGCACGCCGTCGACGTCGGCGACCTTCATCGCCGTCACCCCGTTGTCCGGGACGATCGTGGCCAGACCGAGGCCGAGCACGATCGTGTCCGGCCGGTTCACCTGGATCGTCTGGTCGACGTGGTAGATGCCGGGGGTGAACAGCAGGTTCAGGCCCTGGGCGAGCGCGGCGTTGAGGGTGGCCGCGGTGGCGCCCGGCTTGACGACGTAGAACTTGCTCAGCGGGACCGACTGGCCCTGCGTGGCGCCGTTCGCCCACGTGGTGCCGCGCGCGTCGGTGCGCTTGGCCGGGGCGAACACCTTCAGCTCACTGCCGGCCAGGTAGAGGAACGGCTTCTCGCGGGAGACCGGAGTGGTGTCGAGCGTGGTGTACGGGGGTGCGGGGAAGCTGGTGGCGGGCGCACCCTCCACACCGGAGAACGTCATGTTCCACACGCCGTTGGTCCAGCCGCCGACGGAACTGTCCCGGGTGTACCACTGCTGCTGCGAGTACGGTCCGACGGTCCCGTCCACCTTGCTGTCGGCGATGTAGCCGCCGCTGGCCCAGCCGTAGCCGGCGGGCGCGAGGTTGAGGCCGCCCTTGACGTGCATCCGGCGGAAGGAGGACGCCTGGGCGACCGCCCACCGGTCCGTCCCGCTGACCGGACGCAGGGCGAGGTTCTCCGCCGAACGCCAGAAGTTCTGGGTCGCGTTGCCGCCCGCCCAGCCGGCGTCGACGGTCACGTCGCCGTTGAAGGTGGTGTCGTCGGGCCGCAGGCCGAGGCCGGCGATCTGGGTGTAGAACCCGATCTGCGCGTTGATGTTGTTGTACGTGCCGGGCTTGAAGAGGAACGCCTGCCGGCCGGTGCCGAACTGGGCGGACTCCTGCTGCTTGAAGACCGCGTCCAGCTTGCCCTGGATGTCGGGGGTCGAGGGGTCGATGATGTGCACGTTGGGCCCGAGATCACCGCCGCCCGGCAGGGTGGGGCCGCCGTCACCCGTACCGCCGTACACCTGGAACTCCCACAGCGAGTAGCCGTACTGCGTCGCCCTGCTCACGCCGTACATGCGCACGTAGCGGGCGGTGCCGGAGACGTTGAGCGTCTCGGTTCCGCCGGTGCCGGAGGCGGTGGAGTAGGCCGTGCTCCAGCTGGTGCCGTCGGTCGACAGCTCGATGCGGTAGGCCTTGGCGTACGCGGTCTCCCAGCGCAGCACCACCTGGCTGACGGCGGCCGGCGCACCGAGGTCGATCCGGATCCACTGCGGGTCGGAGGCGGCGCTCGACCAGCGGGTGGTGAGGTCGCCGTCGACGGCGCCGGAGGCCGGGGTCCCGTAGTTCTCCTGGCTGGACGCCGTCACGGGTTTTCCCTGGGACAGCAGCACGGCGGCGGCCTGCGCCGCGGGGGCCGGAAGCAGGACGAGCAGGGCGCCGACCAGCGCGGCCACCAGCGCGCCGACCGTGACCGGGCGCGCGGGAGCGAAACGCCTTCTTCCTGGGGGCAGCACCGTGTCCGGGGCATGTGGGGACATGAAGTCGTCTCCTGGGGAGGGGAGGGGGAGGAGCGCGGGGTCGGGAGAGCGCTCTCCGGAACCATGCCCGGCCGTCATGGCGCGGTCAAGAAGTTGAGCAGGCTTTTCTTTCGGCTTTGCTTAAGCAGGTGGGAGTGGGAGGGGCCGGGGGGAGATCCACTGGACGGACACCGGTCCGTGGGGCGTGTCATCGCCGTGAACCGGAAAGGCACGTGGCTCGGCATGAAGGCGGCGGCGCCGCACCTGCGCACGTCGCGCGCCCGTGCGCCCGGACATCGCCAGGCGCGGGTTTGCCGCGCCCGCCCTCGTTGCCGGTCAGGGGTACCGCAGGGGGGTGGTGCCGGCCGGATCGGCCCGGCCGCACCGCAGATCCGCAGATCCGCAGATCCGCTCAAGGCGCGTCCCGCCGCGTCCGGGCCGGTCAGGTCGGGTCCCGACGCGTCCGATCCGGTCAGGTCCGGTCCCGCCGCGTCCGGTCGGTCAGGGCGGGTCCTGCCCCGGCCGGGGAACCGGTCAGGTGCTGCCCGACCGGTTCCCCGGCCGGGTCGGGTCGGGTCCGCATCAGGCCGGCTCGGGCCGGGGCTGTGGGCCTCGTCGCCGCCGGGGCTCAGTCCGCGTGCGGCCGGGCCAGGCCGTGGTCGTAGGCGAAGATCACCGCCTGGACGCGGTCGCGGGCGCCGATCTTCGACAGGACGCGGCCGACGTGCGTCTTCACCGTGGACTCCGACAGGACGAACCGCGTGGCGATCTCACCGTTGGTCCAGCCCTTGCCGATGGCGACGAGGATCTGGCGTTCGCGGTCGGTGAGGGCGCTCAGGCGCGGGTCCTCGGCGGACCCGTCCCCGGGGGGCGGGACGATGCGGGCGAACTCGTGCAGCAGACGGCGGGTGAGCGCGGGAGCGATCACCGCGTCGCCGACCGCCACGGCCCGGATGCCCGCGAGGAGTTCCTCGGGGCGGGCGTCCTTGAGGAGGAAGCCGCTGGCCCCGGCGCGCAGGGCCGCGTAGACGTACTCGTCGAGGTCGAAGGTGGTCAGCACGAGGACCCGGGAACGGTCTCCCGCGGCGGCGATGCGACGGGTGGCCTCGATGCCGTCCATGCCCGGCATGCGTACGTCCATGAGGACGACGTCGGGGCGGAGTTCGGCGGCCTTGCGCACGGCCTCGGCCCCGTGCCCGGCCTCCCCGACCACATCGGTCTCGGGAACGGAGTCCAGGAGCATGCGGAAGCCGTACCGCTGGAGCGGCTGGTCGTCCACGACGAGCACCGTGGTCATCGCGCACCGCCCCGGGGGGCCAGGTCGAGGGTGGCGCGCACCGTCCATCCCGGGCCCGCCGGACCCGCGCTGACGTGTCCGCCGTAGAGAGCGGCGCGTTCCCGCATGCCCACCAGGCCGTGTCCTTCCTCGTTCGTCGTGCCGGGACGGACCGCCGGTCCGGGTGGGCCGGAGTCCTGGACCGCGATGGTCAGCCGGGTGTCCTCGGCCACGATCGCCAGGGTCGCCCGCGCGCCCGCGCCGGCGTGTTTCAGCGTGTTCGTGAGGGCTTCCTGAACGATGCGGTAGACGGTCAGCTGCACCCCGCTGTCGAGGGCGTCGACATCACCGGCCGTACGATAGAGGACCTCCAGCCCGGCGGCGCGCACGCCCTCGCACAGCGCGTCGATGTCCGCGAGCCGGGGCTGCGGGCGCAGCTCGGGTTCGCCGTCCGCCTCGCCCGCCTCGCGGAGCACGCCGAGCACCCGCCGCAGTTCGCTCAGGGCCTGGCGGCCGGTGTCGCCGATGAGGTGCAGGGCCTCCTCCCCCCGCGCCGGAGCGGTGGCCGTGGCGTAGGCGCCCGCGTCGGCGAGCGTGATGATGACGGACAGGTTGTGCCCGACGATGTCGTGCATCTCCCGGGCCACCCGGGCCCGTTCGGCCGCGACGGCGAGTCGGTCGCGCTGGTCGCGTTCGATCTCCAGCCGGGTCGCACGGTCGCGCAGCCCCGCCAGCTGGGCCCGCCGGATGCGGACCATCAGGCCCAGGGCAAGCGCCGCTGTCGCCGTGCTGAGCAGGAAGAACAGTGCGTCCCAGACCGAGATCACCGCCGAGACCCGCGCGGCGACCAGGCTCAATGCGCCCGCCATGGCCGCGCAGGCCCACGGCAGCTGCCGGAGCCGGCCGTGCAGGGTGAGGCTGTACAGGGCGACGAAGAGCGAGACGTCCGCACGGAGCGCGGCGCCGAGGGACCACTGGAGGACGAACACGGCCGTTATGACGCCGAAGGCCACGGCGGGTGCCCGGCGCCGCCACAGCAGCGGCAGCACCAGCCCGGTCTGCAGACCCAGCATGCCCGCCACGGGCAGCCGGGTGAACAGCAGGCGGAAGCGGCGCGGGCCGTCGCCGTCGCCGCCGCCGCTGATCACGCCGAGCGCGTGCAGCAGGTCCGGCACGCAGAACAGCAGGAAGACCAGCACCACCACCGCGGTGTCCAGCGCCCAGGGACGGGCCCGGTCGGCGTGCCGCAGCCGCTGGCCGGCCCGGCCGAGCCGGGCGACCAGCGGCCCCATCCCGCCGAGGTCGTCGGCGGGCACGGCGGGCGCGGCGGGCACCGGGGTGCCGGCGGTCACTGATGTCACCAGCCCATGATGCGGGCTGCCGCCGCTCACACGTCGCTGCGCACCAGCCGGTACGCCGCACCGGCCAGCGCCGCAGCGGTCCAGCCGAGGAGGACCAGCAGCCCCGCGGAGGGGGACAGCGCCGTCGAGTCATGGGTCAGCGCGAAGACCGACTCGCCCGCGTGGCTCGGCAGGTAGGGGGTGATGTTCCCCTGCCATGACGTGGGCAGCAGGGAGACCAGTCCGGGCACCAGCATGAGGGCGGCGACCAGGACGGAGATGCCGCCGGCGACCGACCGCAGCAGCGCACCGAGGGCGGTGCCGATCACCCCGACCAGTCCGAGGTAGAGCCCGGCGCCCAGCAGGGCACGGACGACACCGGCGTGAGTGATGCCCAGGGCGGCGGGTGTGCCGGACACGATCCGGCTGCCGACGAGGAAGGCGGCGCACGCACCCACCGTGGCGACCACCAGGGCGACCAGTCCGTACACGGCCGCCTTCGACCACAGCACAGGCAGCCGGCGCGGCACCGCCGCCAAGGTGGAGCGGATCATGCCGGTGGAGTACTCGCCGGCCGTGACCAGCACGCCGAGCACGCCGAGCGCGAGCTGGGCGAAGTTCGTGCCGAACAGGGACAGGCTCAGCGCCGTGGACGTGGCGAAGTCGCGGTCCAGGCGGCGGCCGGAGCCGACGTCGGACCTGTAGTGGCTCGCGGCGATGACACCGAAGGCGACGAGGAACAGCAGGCCCAGGCCGAGGGTGATCCAGGTGGAGCGCAGGGACCAGAGCTTGGCCCACTCGGAGGCCAGCACACGCCGTCCGGTCACCCGGTAGGCGGGGCGGGCCGGGGCGGCGGGGGCGGACTCGGGGGTCTCGGGTGTGGCCGTGAGGGTGCTCATGCGGCGCTCCCTGAGGTCTCGGTGCGGGTCGTGGAACCGTGGTACTCCACGGCGTCCCGGGTCAGTTCCATGAACGCCTCCTCCAGCGACACCGCCTTGGTGGTCAGCTCGAACAGGGGGATCCCGTGCTCGGCCGCCTTCAGGCCGATCTCGCGGGCGGACACCCCCGTGACCTGAAGTTCCTCGGAGCCGATGCGGCCGGTGATGTCGACGCCCGGTCCGGCCAGCACGTCCCGCAGCCGCGCCGGGTCGTTCGTGGCGACCTTCACCGTGTCGCCGCCCGCCTCGCGCACCAGGTCCCGCACGGTCGTGTCGGCCAGCAGCCGGCCGCGCCCGACGACGATCAGGTGGTCCGCCACCAGCGCCACCTCGCTCATCAGGTGCGAGGAGACGAACACCGTGCGCCCCTCGGCCGCGAGGGAGGTGAGCAGGTTCCGGATCCACAGGACGCCCTCGGGGTCCAGCCCGTTGACCGGCTCGTCCAGCATCACGGTCTGCGGATCGCCGAGCAGGGCCGCCGCGATACCGAGCCGCTGGCCCATGCCGAGCGAGAAGGCACCGGCCCGCTTCTTCGCGACGCTGCCGAGACCGGCGAGGCCGACGACCTCGTCGACCCGGCGGCGCGGGATCCCGTGGGTGAGCGCGAGCGCCCGCAGGTGGTGGTGGGCCGAGCGGCCCGGGTGGATCGACTTCGCCTCCAGCAGCGCCCCGACCTCCTGCAGCGGCGCCCGGTGGCGTGCGTAGCGCTGTCCGTTCACGGTGACGGAGCCCCTGGTCGGCGCGTCGAGTCCGACGATCATGCGCATCGTCGTGGACTTGCCCGCGCCGTTCGGCCCCAGGAAGCCGGTCACCGTGCCAGGCCGCACGGTGAAGTCCAGACCGTCGACGGCGGTCTTCTCCCCGTACCTCTTGGTGAGCTGCTGTGCCTCGATCATTCGCGTTCCCTCTTCCGGACTCCGGCGTCCGAAACGCCCGACGCCTCCTGCCTCACGCTAAGTCCGTGATCCGCCCGATCCGGTGGTACCGCGGGCTGAAACCCGGGGGGCCGGTGATACCGCGGTACTACGGCCCGGCCGGGCTGCCGGGCTGCCGGGCTGCCGGACTGCCGGACTGCCGGACTGCCGGACCGCCGGACCGCCGGACCGCCGAGCGGGGCGGTGGCGCGGCGGGGTGGGGTCGCGCGGTGCGGCGGGGTGCGGTGGGGCAGCGGTGCGGTGGGGCGGCGGCGGGCGGGGCGCGTGAAGGGGCGCGCCCGGCCCCTGGCAGCGGAGCAGCATGCTCCGCCGGTCCAGGGCCGCAGCGCTTCGGGCAGGGCCGGCGGACGGCGCCGGTCAGCCCAGTGACGCGGTTGCCGCGCGCAAGTCGTCCAGGGCCGCCAGGGCGTGCGGCGCGAGTCCTCGCGCGTCGTCCCGGTCGCCTTCGCACCACCGGGCGTAGCCGCGTTTGAAGGCGAGGACTCCCAGCTCGCCCGCGAGATGGGCGGTCGGCTCGGGGACGCCGCGGGTGACGAGCGCGGCCGTCATCGCGGCCGCGAGACCGACGCTCTTGAGGGCGTCGCGCTCCTGGAGTTCGGTGCTGGCCGCCACGGCGGCCTCGAGGCGGGGGCCGAGTTCGCGGTTGGCCGGTCCCATGGCGCTCGACGCGCGCTCGAGACCGGCCGCCACCGCCTGCAGCGGGCTGGCGTCCGCGGGCGCCTCCGCGATGCCGTCGGCGAGGAGCCTGCTGAGCGTCTCCTGCCCGGCGACCAGCAGCTCCCGCTTGTCGGAGAAGTGCCGGAAGAAGGTGCTCTTGGTGACGCCTGCGCGCTCGGCGATCTGCGCCACCGTGGTCGCGTCGTACCCCTGCTCGGTGAACAGGTCGACGGCCGCGACGACGAGTCGCTGGGTCGCCCCTGGTTGCCATCTAGCCATGAGGACAGGATAGGTGATGGGACTCTTGTCCCGTCACCGTGTAGTGTCAGTGACGGGACAAGAGTCCCATCACTTTCAGGGAGTACTCATGCACGTCTTCGTCACCGGCGGCACGGGCACCATCGGCTCCGCCGTGGTCGCCGAACTGCTCGGCAACGGCCACACCGTTCTCGCGCTGGCCCGCTCGGACGCCTCCGCGCACACCCTCGAGAGCGCCGGCGCCAAGGTGCTGCGCGGAGACCTGGCGGACGTCGGTGTCCTGCGGTCCGGCGCCGCGCAGTGCGACGGCGTGATCAACCTGGCGTTCGGACGCGACTACAGCAGCCCGGACGCGCTCGCGCGGGCCGTCGCCGAGGAGAGCGCCGCTCTGGCCGCGTTCGGGCAGGAACTCATCGGAAGCGACCGCCCGGTCGTCACGGTCTCGGGTACACCCTGGGTGCCGGGCCGCGCCTCCACCGAGGCCGATCCGCTGCCGACCGACGGGCCGGTGGGCGGCAGGGGCCGATCGGTCACGGCACTGCTGGATCTCGCCGAGCGCGGACTGCGCAGCATGGCGGTCCGCATGCCGCGCACGGTGCACAACCGGGGACAGGGCGGCTTCGCCGGGCTGCTGGCCGAGGCGGCGCGCCGCACGGGGGTGGCCGGCTACCCGGGCGACGGCACCCAGCGCTGGCCGGCCGTGCACGCGCTCGACGCGGCGGTCCTGTTCCGCCTGGTCCTCGAATCGGCACCGGCCGGGACGTCCTGGCACGCGGTCGCCGACGAGGGCGACGCGGTGCGGGACATCGCCACCGTCATCGGCCGGCGCCTGGGTCTGCCCGTCGAGCAGGTTCCGCAGGAGACCTTCGGCCCGTTCGGTCCGATCTTCGCCATGGACCAGCCCGCGTCCGGCGCCCGCACCCGCGACGCCCTCGGCTGGCAGCCGGCCCACCCCGCCCTCCTGGAGGACCTGGAGAACATCCAGCCCTGACCCAGGTGAGCGGGACGTTACGGCGGATCGCTCACCCCGACGGCCAACCGGCCCGCCCCAGCCCGCCGGTGGACATTGTCCTGGATCTGTAACGGCGCCCGCCCGGCGCAACGGGCCGCGGATCATGCCCATCTGAATGGTCGGCGAGGGCGCAACAGGGCGCCGTCGCACACAGGGGAGCGGGCCTCGCCATGGGGGAGACCCGCGGGAAGGAAGTCCATGACCAGGACGAAGAAGGCCGGGACGAAGGCACGCTACGGCCGGATGGCCGTGATCGGCGCGCTGGGTCTGGCCTCGGTGACGCTGGCCGCTGTTCCGGCGTTCGCCAAGGGCGACGTGGACGTCACGGCGCCCCGCACGGCGCACGTCGGCAAGACGATCACGGTCACGGCGCAGGGCGACGACGACAGCGCCGGTTTCCTGCACCAGCTGTGCCTGGAGGAGAACGGCTTCGGCGAGGGCTGGCACCAGGAGAACTGCAGCGCCGTCCACGACGGCGACGTGCGGGTGACCGCGCACGGCACCTCGGCGCGCCGCGGGGACCTGAAGTTCCGCGCGGTGCTGTACGGCCTGACCAGCAAGCACGACCAGCACCCGAAGCGCCTGCACGCCTCTGACGTGGTGACCGTGCACGTCCGCTGACCCGGCACTCCGGCCGCGGGCAGTGGCACAGCCGCTGCCCGCGGCCGGACGGCCGTTCGCCCACGAGTCAGCCGACGGCACGCGAGGCCGCGGTGTCGCGCAGTTCCGTGAGGTCGAGCGGCGGCAGCCGGGACAGCTCGGCCCGCGCGCAACGCAGCGCTGCGGTGTGGTGCGGGGTGCCGAGGGTGGCCGTCACCGCGGCGGCGATCGTCTCGCGCGGCGCCCCCACGCGAGGTGCGCGCCGAGATCACTGCATTCGGCCAGCACCAGGTCGGGGCGCGCCCGTGTCCACGCCGTGATCGGATCGCGGGCCTTCGCGCCGGCCCGGTCCGGCCACAGCCGGCCGAAGACATACCGGCTGAAGGGGCCGTTCCCGCTCTCCTTCCAGATCTCCCTCACCGCCTGCTGCACCGCGCGTCCTCGGCCGCGGAGATCTGCTGACACCCCGACAGACAACGGGCCCCGCGGGCGGGTTTCATCGGTCGGTGACTGTGGCGGGACGGTGACAAGCGCCGTACCGGACGGCGTGGCGCGAGCCGGGACCCAGGCGCCCGGGACGGTCGTCGTAACCGCCGGACGGCGTCATCGCGTACTCGGGGCGCGGTGTACCGGCCGTAGCAGGTCGTGCGCGAGCACGAGGACGGCGCGTCGTGCGCGAAGCCGACGGTGAAGACCCCCTCCTCGCGTGTCCACGACCGCGTCCCAGCACGGCGGCCCACACCAGGGAGCCGACACAGCGGCAGGGCATGTGTGCGGGAACCACAAGTGAGCCGCTCCGTATGGACGGTAGGCCGGATACCGCAGCCGGTCGAGACCCGGACACCGGGACATCGGCCAGCCCGGCTCGTCTCGTGGGATCCGCGAGGTGAGAAGGGGCTCATCGCCGGGTGCGACGCCGGGCCGGCCTCCCCGGCCTCTGCGGGACCCCGGCCGGCCCCTGGGCCGTCACCGGCCTCGGCCTGTGACACTGAACCGCACGCCGATCCTCCGCCCGAGCCGACACCTTTCCCAAGGAGTCCGAAGCAAGCATGAACACCAAGCAGCCGACCGTCACCGCCTTCGCCGTCTACCCCGTGGCGGGCCGCGACTCCATGGCACTGAACCTCTCCGGAGCCCACGCCCCCCGCTTCACCCGCAACGTCCTCGTCCTGACGGACTCCGAAGGACGCACGGGCCTCGGGGAGGTACCCGGCGGCGAGAAGATCACCCAGACCCTGCGCGACGCCGAATCCCTCGTGACCGGGTCCAAGGTCGGCGACTACAAGCGGATCCTGCGCGAGATCCAGGACCGTTTCGCCGGCCGGGACGCCGGCGGACGCGGCGCCCAGACCTACGACCTGCGCACCACCGTGCACGCCGTCACCGCTGTCGAGTCGGCACTGCTCGACCTCCTGGGCCAGCACCTCGACGTACCGGTGGCGGCCCTCCTCGGCGACGGCCGGCAGCGCGACACGGTCCGCGTCCTCGGCTACCTCTTCTACGTCGGCGACCCCGACCGCACCGACCTCGACTACCACCGCGCCCCCGACGCACCGGTGGACTGGTACCGCATCCGCCACGAGGAGGCCCTGACCCCCGAGGCGATGGTCCGCCAGGCCGAGGCCGCCCACGAGCTCTACGGTTTCCGCGACTTCAAACTCAAGGGCGGCGTCCTCGACGGCGCCGAGGAGGTCGCGGCGGTACGCGCTCTCAAGGAGCGCTTCCCCCAGGCACGCATCACCCTCGACCCCAACGGCGCCTGGTCGCTGCGCGAGGCCGTCGAGCTGTGCAAGCCCCTGGCCGGAACCCTCGCCTACGCCGAAGACCCCTGCGGAGCCGAAGACGGCTACTCCGGGCGTGAGATCCTGGCCGAGTTCCGCCGCGCCACCGGCCTGCCCACCGCGACCAACATGGTCGCCTGTGACTGGCGGCAGTTGACCCACGCCATCGCTCTGCAGTCCGTCTCCATTCCGCTGGCCGACCCGCACTTCTGGACCATGCAGGGCTCGGTGCGCGTGGCCCAGCTCTGCAACGCCATGGGCCTGACCTGGGGCTGCCACTCCAACAACCACTTCGACATCTCCCTGGCGATGGTCACCCACTGCGGAGCCGCCGCACCGGGGGAGTACAACGCCCTGGACACCCACTGGATCTGGCAGGAGGGCCTGGAGCAGCTCACCGTGGCGCCGCCTCGCATCGTCGACGGCGAGATCGCGGTCCCCGACGCACCCGGTCTCGGCGTACAGATCGACATGGACCGGCTCCTCGCCGCCCACGAGCTGTATCAGGAGAAGGCGCTGGGCGCGCGGGACGACTCGGCCGGCATGCGATACCTGGTCCCCGGCTGGGAGTTCGACGCCAAGCGGCCCTGCCTGGTCCGGTAGACCGCCGCAGCACATGCTCCCCGCGGCTTCCGCTCCACGGGATCCGCTCGGCGGTCGGACCCCCGGAACCGAGGGCCGGGGGCACTGTCCGCTCCTCGCGCCCGGCGGCCGGTCGCCGCCGGGTGGCGGGCCGGCTGCCGGCCGCAGTGGCTCAGATGCCGGCCGCTGCAGGCCGGCCGTCGGTGGCTGTAGCTCGGCTGTCGGTCGCTGTCGGTCGCTGTAGGCCGGTTGTCGGCGGGGGTCGGTGACCTGTCGGTGGTCTGTCGCCGGACGCCAGCACAGTGGAGTCGTCCGGCGCCGCTCGTCAACGGCACCGGACACCGGCACCACCGTCCCGGCCCGCTGGTACGGGCTCCCCGGCATGACCAGCCGGGAGCCCGTCCAGTCGCCCACGACCAGGAAGAACGTACCCATGACCAGCGATGTCACGATCATCGGCGCCGGCCTCGGCGGCCTCGCCCTCGCCCGCGTCCTGCACCTCAACGGAATACCCGCCGCGGTCTACGAGGCGGAGCCCTCCCCGGACTCCCGCGCACAGGGCGGAATGCTCGACATCCATGACTACAACGGGCAGATCGCCCTCGAGGCCGCCGGGTTGACGGAGCAGTTCCGCGCGCTGATCCTGGAGGGCCGGCAGGCGATGCGGGTCCTCGACCCGGACGGGACCGTCCTGTTCGACAAGGCCGACGACGGCACGGGCGGACGCCCCGAGGTGCAGCGCGGCGAACTGCGGCAGATGCTGCTCGACTCGCTGCCGGCCGGCACCGTCCGGTGGGGCCACAAGGTCGTCCGAGCCCGGAGCCTCGGCGACGGCCGTCACGAGGTGACGTTCGCGGACGGCGGTTCCCTCGTCACCGGGCTGCTGGTCGGCGCGGACGGCGCGTGGTCCAAGGTCCGGCCGCTGCTCTCCGCCGTCACCCCCGAGTACACCGGCAAGTCGGTCGTCGACACCTACCTGTTCGACGCCGATGTCCGGCACCCGGCCGCGGCGAAGGCGGTCGGCGGCGGATCGATGATCGCCGTCACGCCGGACCGGGAGATCTTCGCCCACCGGGAGAAGGACGACACCCTGCACGCCTACCTGGGGCTGGCCCGGCCGCGGGAGTGGTTCGACGCCATCGACTTCACCGATTCCGCCGCGGCCACCGCACGGATCGCGCAGGAGTTCGACGGCTGGGCGCCGGAGCTGACCGCGCTGATCACGGACGCCGACACCGCGCCGGTGCTGCGCCCCCTCTACGCCCTGCCGACCGGGCACCGGTGGGACCGCGTGCCAGGGGTGACCCTGCTCGGCGACGCCGCCCACCTCGCCGCCCCCAACGGTGAGGGTGCCAACCTCGCCATGCTCGACGGCGCCGAACTCGGCAAGGCCCTGGCCGCCCACCCCGGGGACGTCGAGACCGCGCTCAGCGTGTACGAGCGTGAGCTGTTCCCGCGCAGCGCCGAGGCCGTCGACTTCGCGACCGCCGAGGCCCACGCGGCCGATTCCGGCAACGCCACTCCGCACGAACTGGTCGCAGCCTTCACCCGGAACGAACCGCCCCGGGGCCGGTGAGGCACCCGCCCGGGCGGTCCGTTCGCCGGCTCCCGGCGCCGGGCAACCGCGCCGGGGGTCGGCGGGGCCTTCGCCCGGGCCGTCACACGGGCATGCGCTCGTGGGAGTGATCGTCCTCGGACGGCCGTGACGCGGGGGAGCGGTCACCGGGTTGTCAGGGCGGCGGGGCGGACTGAGCAGGAGCGGGTCGCGGTCCTGCGCGGCAGGAAGGACGAAGGACGGTGCACCGTGAGGGCAAGTCCGGGCGGGACCGCCCGGCCCTGGCCGTACGGCTCGGTCTCGAGCCGCATCCCGAGGGCGGCTGGTACCGCAGGCTGTGGTCGGCGGGCGAGCAGGTCGACACCGCACAAGGGCGCCGCGTGGCCGCCTCCGCCATCCACTACCTGCTCGCGCCCGGTGAGCAGTCCCGCTGGCACCGCGTAGCCGGTGAGGAGCTGTGGCTCTGGCACAGTGGCAGCCCCCTCATCCTCGCCCACGGCCCTCGCCCCCACGCCCACACGGCCTCCACCACTCTTCTGGGCCCCGACCAGGCGGCCGGGCAGGTGCTGGGGGCCGCCGTTCCCGCCGGGATGTGGCAAAGTGCCCGCCCCGCCGGTGGCGACCCCGTGCTCGTCACCTGCGTCACCGCGCCCGGCTTCGACTGGAGCGACTTGACGTTGCCGCCGGACGGCAGCTGAACCCGTGCGCCGGTCCGGTGAGCCCGTACGCCGTTCCCGCTCCCGGCGACGGCCGGGGCGGACCGGTCCGGGGCCGCGAGGGACGGGAAGGGCGCCCGCCGTGGATCCGGCGGCCGGTGAGCCACGCTGGTGGAGGCGAGAGCAGCGGTGGTGACGCGTTCGGCGACGCCGGCGATGCCGTCACGACCGCGGGGCCGTGGCGGCATCGCGGACGGGATCAGAGGCCCTTTCGCAGCGAGATGTGAGCGGACGGTCGGGGGAGCGATGAGTTCCGGGTCCCGGCCCGGTCCACCCCTGTAGCCAGTGAAAGCCGCGCCTGAACTCCGCGCCTGAACTCAGCGAGGGGATCATGACCACTCATCCGCTGCCGCCCGTCGTCGACGCCGCCACCTGGGAGCGCCGACTCCAGACACTGCGAGCCAGGGAGAAGGCCGCCACCCGGGAGCTGGACGCCATCGCCGCCGAGCGCCGCCGCCTGCCGATGGTGGAGATGCCCGACTACGTCCTCGAAGGCGAGGACGGGCCGGTCCGCCTGGTGGACGTCTTCGACGGCAAGAGGCAGCTGATCGTCTACCACCACATGTGGTTCCCCAGCAAGGAATGGCAGTGTCCGGGCTGCACGGGTTTCACGGCGCAGTTCACCCGCCTGGAATTCCTGGACGGCTATGACGCGCGCTTCGTCGTCGTCACCCAGGGCCCGATCGACGAGGCACTCGCCTACAAGCGGCGGGTCGGCAACCGGATGACGTGGTACTCGACCGCCGGCAGCTCCTTCGGAGCAGATGTCGGCGCACCGCCCGGGGGAGCGTTCGCGGTGAACGTGTTCCTGCGGGACGGCGACACCGTCTACCGCACCTGGCACACCGGCGGCCGGGGCACCGAGCAGCTCACGCACACCTTCGCGCTCATCGACCTCCTGCCGTACGGGCGGCAGGAGGAATGGCAGGACTCGCCCGAGGGGTGGCCGCAGTCCCCCACCTACAGCCGCTGGCCGGGCTCCGAGGACATCGCCGCGCTCTACGGCCCGGGCGCCGACGGGGCGGAACGTCTGTGACCTGCCAGTTCACACACGCCACGGTGTGAGCCTCGACGGCGGGGCCCTGCCGGGCCGGGCGCCGGGACGAAGTGCTGCCGGCCGGTCCCTGCCGTGGGGCCGGGTCCGGGACGACGGGAGTGAGTGACCGCGAGGGCGGGGCAGCTCGCTCGCCGTCCGGGGCGTGAGGGGGCATACGAAGACCCCGGACGTGGGCGCCGGGTGGCGAGTCCGCTCAGCGCTGGGCCGGGGTGCGCCGGGTGACCGGCAGCGGCGGGGTGACGACGGGTTCCAGGAGCTGGGCGAGCTGACGGCGCTGCTGCGGGTCGAGCCGGCCGGTCGCCGGTGCCAGGGCGTCTCGGATCTCGCCGTCCAGCCGTCGGGTGAGTTCGAGTCCGGCGGGGGTGAGGAAGACGTCCACGGCGCGTTTGTCGTCCGGGTTCCTGCCGCGTTCCAGCAGTCCTCGGCGTTCGGCACGGTCGATGAGGCCGGACATCGTCGACTTGTCCAGGCCCAGGAAGGCCGCGAGGTCGGTCATCCGGGGCCGGCCGCCCACCGGACGCGCACCACGAACACGGCATCACCGTCGCCGCGCCCACGGACGGCCCTCGCCGACGAGGGCTTCGCGCACCCGGCCGGGGTGTGACGACAGGTCTCGGGCCGCCGATCAGGTGAGGCGCTCGGCGGTGTAGGCCTCGATGGCGTCGCGCTGGAACGCCGCGAGGCCGGGTGCGACGGCTTCGTAGGCGGCGCGCCAGGCGGGGTTGTCGACGCAGGCCCGGCCCATGGCCCGGTGCTCCTCCGCCGACACCGGGCGCAGGGCGGTCAGAGCCCGGTACTGGGCGTCGATCTCGCTCTGCACCGGCTCGGAGTCCGCCGGGTGGCCGGCGGCCCGGAGTTCGGCGAGGCGGATCATCTGGGCGGTGCGTTCGCGCTGTCCGGCCTCGATGTCCTGCGGACTCAGGCCGGCGACGTGGCGGGCGACCCGCTCGGCGTGGGCGGGGAAGTCGCGCAGGCTGTCCTGGTACTGGTCGGGCTGGACGCCGTCGAAAAGGTTCTCCGGGCGGTTGATGGTCATGGGGGTGTCGTCCTTCCTGGACTCTTCCAGTTCGGCGATCGTGCGGGAGACGGTGGCGGCCAGTGTGCCGAGCCGGTCGCGTTCGGCCAGCAGCCGCCGGTGGTGGCCGCGCAGGGCTTCCACCTCGTCGACCTGCTCGGCCAGGACGCGGCCGATCTCCTCCAGCCCCAGACCCAGCGCCCGCAGGACGAGGATCTGCTGCAGGAGCAGCAGCTGGCGTTCGCCGTAGTACCGGTGGCCGTTGGCCCCGGTGCGGGCGGGCGGCAGCAGGCCGATCTCGTCGTAGTGCCGCAGGGTCCGGGCGGTCACGCCCGACATCCGGGCCACCTCCGCGATCGGCCAGTCCATCACCGTCTCCCTCATGCTCACCTCACCGGGCCGGTCTTTCCGGCCCTGGTGACGACCGTAGAAGCTGCCGCAACGGCAACCGCAACCCCGCACGGAACACCACCTCGCCGGCCCCGGGCGCAGGATGGCGTGCCTTCGCGCGGCGGCAGCGCCTGACGTCACCATGACGCCTCCCTCCGCCGCCCTCGGGCCGGTGCAGCGAGCCGTGAAGCCCGCCGAAACCTTCGTCGGCTCATGGTCCGAGGCCGGCGCCCGCCGCCGTCACTGGGCGGTGCCGGCCAGCAGCCAGCGGCGCACGTGCACTTCGAGCAGCACTCGCCCGCTGCCGGGACGGGTGGGAGCGGACACGTCCCACCCGTATTTCCGTTCGAACGCGGCCACGACCTGGTGCGGGAAGCCCTCACGCATCAGTGATGCGTCTCCTTCGGCGACGACCGGAAACCGGCCGTCCTCCAGAGCCAGGGACACGCGGGGTTCCTTGCGGATGTTCCGGACTTTGACGGAGCTGTCGTCCGAACCGATCCACCACCGGGAGTCCTGGTAGACGAACCAGACCGGTGTGACGTGGGCGGAGCCGTCCGGACGCACCGTGCACAGCCAGACGTTCTTCTCCTCGGCCAGGCGCGGAAGGACGTCCGGCCCCGGCTCGTTCACAAGATCACTCATTGCGCCATCGGACCAGCTGACGTGCTGAAACACATCGGGCAACGCGTCGGACCATCGGCCTAGGTCTCGCGGTCCGAAGGGAAGGTCCCCTTCGGCAGTGAGCGTCCTGGCCGGGATACGGCATCCATCAGGGAGGCTCTCGTCGTGCCCGCGCCCGCTCTTCCCGAGCGCTCGCCCAGGCCCTGCTCGTCCAGCCCGCCCCGCTGGTCCTCGACGAGCCCTGGTCCGGTCCGGACGCCTCGGCCCACAAGGGACCCGCCGGGTTCATGGAAGGACGACGTGATGACCCGTGCGAGTCGCTCCCACGGCACTCGTCTTCTGCGAGAACAGGTGATGACGATCACGCGGAACGGCATACATGGACCTGCAGCCGCTCCGAGTCCCGCGAGCGAGTGGGCTGTGTGCTCGAGTCGCCCTGTCTCCAGTGAGGAGCCATATGCAAGCCATCACCGTGCGAGACCGTGACGCCGGTCCTGCGGGCATGTCTTTGACGGACATCCCCTACCCCCACGCGGCCGAGAACGACGTCATCGTCCGGGTGCACGCCGCCGGCTTCACCCGTGGCGAGCTGGACTGGCCCGCCACCTGGACCGATCGCGCCGGCCGGGACCGTACCCCGAGCGTGCCCGGGCACGAGCTGTCCGGTGTCGTCGTGGAGCTGGGGTACGGCACCACCGGTCTGAGTGTCGGCCAGCGAGTGTTCGGCCTGGCCGACTGGACCCGCGACGGCAGCCTCGCCGAGTACACCGCGGTGGAGGCCCGCAACCTCGCCCCCCTGCCCGCGGACATCGACCACACGCTCGCCGCGGCCCTGCCCGTCTCCGGACTGACCGCCTGGCAGGGCCTGTTCGACCACGGCCGCCTCACCACGGGCCAGACCGTCCTGATCCATGGCGCCGCGGGCGGCGTCGGCTCGATCGCCGTCCAGCTCGCCCGTGAAGCCGGCGCCCGTGTCATCGGCACCGGCCGGGCCCCCGACCGGGACCGGGCACTCGCCCTCGGCGTTCACACGTATATCGATCTGCAGACCGGGAAACCGGAGGACGCCGGCGAGGTCGATGTCGTGCTCGACGTGATCGGCGGCGACATCCTCGACCGCTCGGCCGCCCTCATCCGGCCCGGCGGCACGCTGGTCACCATCGTCGCGCCGCCCCGCGTCCGTCCCAAGGACGGGCGGGCGGTCTTCTTCGTCGTCGAACCCGACCGCGCCAGACTCGCCGACCTCGCCACGCGAGTGCGGGACGGCCGGCTCCAACCGGTCGTGGGGGCTGTGCGGCCGCTCACCGAGGCGCCCGCCGCGTTCGCCCCCGGCAAGCGCGCCCCGGGCAGGACGATCATCCGCGTCACGGAGGAATGAGCAAGAGACCGGACCCGTAGTGAACCGGACGGCGGATCGCCCCCGGCCTACCCGGCCGCGGCCACACCGCCCGCGCCCGCGGCCCGCCCGCCCCTCCGGCCGGCCGGGCGACGCCAGGCCGACGGCGACGGCCGCGGTGCCCGGGCGCCGGGTCGGGACCTCGAACCGGTGCAGGGGGCGGTGAGTGCGACGGCCTCCTGACTCTTCACTTCTCGGAGCCTGCCAAGGGGATTGACGCGGCTCCCGTATGAGGGGTTAATTCCTTGGTGCCGTACATGGGAGCGCTCCCAAAGTCATCGTGGACGCGCACCTCCACCCCTACGTATCCGAGGAGCCCATCCGCATGAGCGCACGCGACCATGCCGGAAGCACTGGAACACCCGGCAGAGCCCGCCTGACCGCAGGAACCAGAGGAAGCAGAGGCGCCGGGGGATCCGGGCGGACCACCCGAGCCGGAGGAACCGGCGGAACCCTCCGCCCGCTCACCGTCACCGTGGCCGCCGCGCTGGCCGCGACCGCACTCGCCGCCGCTCCCGCGCAGACAGCGGCGGCGGCGCCGGCGCAGGTGACCCGGCCCACCACCCTGTACACGCCGCCCGCGAACCCGGACGCCCGACGCCAGGTCCTGGAGCTGGCAGGGCAGGGGAGGATCAGGGACGCGGCCGGCGTCCTGGCGATGACACTGACCCCGCAGGCCGTGTGGTTCGGCGACGGCACACCCGACGAGGTGCGGGCGTCGGTGCGCAAGACGGTCGTGGACGCGGCCCGCCGCCACGCGCTGCCGGTGCTGGCGCTCTACGACATCCCGGGCCGGGACTGCGCCCAGTACTCGGCCGGCGGCGCCGCCGACACGGCGCAGTACGAGGCGTGGATCGACGCCGTGCGCGCGGGCATCGGACGACTGCCCGCCACCGTGGTCCTGGAACCGGACTCGCTGTCGCTGCTGCCCTCGGACTGCGGCCAGGACGACGCGCAGGGCAGCAGGACCACCGAGCGCTACGCCGAGATCCACTACGCGGTGGACGCCCTGGAGCCGCTCGCCGGGACGAAGGTCTACCTCGACGCGGGGCACAGCGGCTGGCACAGCGTCAACGACATCGTGCCCCGCCTGGTCACCGGCGGGGTCGGTGACGCCACCGGCTTCTTCCTGAACATCTCCAACTACCGCTCCGACAGCGAACTGGCCTGGTACGGCAAGCTGATCTCGTCCTGTCTGAGCTACGTGTCGGCCGGCGGCCCGGCGGCCGACTGCCCGAACCAGTGGTGGCCGGTGAACGACGCCCAGGCATGGCTCGACACACATGTGCACGAGGCGCCGTCCGCCATGAAGCACTTCGTCACCGACACCAGCCGCAACGGCCAGGGCCCGTGGACCCCGCCGGCCGGCGTCTACTCCGACCCGCAGGAGTGGTGCAACCCGCCCGGCCGCGGCACCGGTGCCCGGCCGACCCCCGACACGGGAGACCCGCTGGCCGACGCCCGGCTGTGGGTGAAGATCCCCGGTGAGTCGGACGGACAGTGCACGCGCGGCACGGCGGGCCCCGACGATCCCGAGCGGGGCTACCCGGACCCGGCGGCCGGCAAGTGGTTCCCCCAGCAGGCCCTGGAACTGGTGCACAACGCCGACCCCCGGCTGGTGCGCTGACCGGCACACGCGACGGACGGGGGCACCGGCCCGGCCGGCCACGGCGCCCCCCACGAGCCCGGCGGACCGCGCGTCCGCCGCGCTCGCTCCCGGCGTCCTGAAGCCGGACGCCACGGGATCCGAACCGCCGACGCCGAGGCGTCAAGGCGCAGTTCGCACGGTACGCCGAAGGGGTGGTTTGACCGGTCGTCGGCCGATCGTGAGTGCGGAGGAGGCGAACACTGAGGGGAGGGCTGGCACGGACCACGGGGGAAGGGGCACGGCATGGCCGACGGCACGGTCGTGGTGGCGGTGGCGGAGCATCCGGAGGACAGGAGCGCCACCGCAGGGCAGCTCGCGCGCATCGCCGAGGAGATCCGGGCGGGCGGCTTGCGGGTCCGGTGGGTGGTGAGCGCCTCCGACGCCGAGGCGGTGCTCAGGACGGAGGCCGGTCTGGCCGCCGCGTTGGTCGCCTGGGACCTTCCGCCCGGCGGCGAGGACGAGCCGGGCGGCGCGGCAGTGCTGCGCCGGATCGGACAGCGGTTCCAGGACCTGCCGGTGTACCTGGTCATGGCGGGCGAAGGGCTGCGCGAGCTGCCGCTGTGGGTGTCGCAGTCGGTGGTGGGCTACGTGTGGCCGCTGGAGGACACGCCGGTCTTCATCGCGGGGCGGATCAGCGCTGCCGCGCGGGCCTACCAGGAGGCCCTGCTCCCGCCGTTCTTCAAGGCGCTGCGGCGCTTCGACGACGCGCACGAGTACTCCTGGCACACCCCGGCGCACTCCGGTGGGGTCGCCTTCCTCAAGTCACCCGTCGGCCGGGCGTTCCACGAATACTTCGGGGAGCGGCTGCTGCGCAGCGACCTGTCGATCTCGGTGGAGCAGCTCGGCTCGCTGTTCGAGCACACCGGCCCGATCGGCGAGGCGGAGCGGAACGCGGCGCGGGTCTTCGGCTCCGACCACACGTACTTCGTCCTGCACGGCGACTCCACCTGCAACCGCCTGGTCGGCCACTTCAGCGTGACCCGCGACGAGATCGCCCTGGTGGACCGCAACTGCCACAAATCGGTCCTGCACGGCCTGGTCGTCTCCGGCGCCCGCCCGGTGTACCTGGTCCCCACCCGTAACGGTTACGGCCTCGCCGGACCGCTGCCGCCGGCCGAGATCGCCGCCGACGCGGTGGCGGCGCGGATCGCGGCGAACCCCCTCACGCGGGACGCGGTGTCCTCCCGTGCCCAGTACGCGGTGTTCACCAACTCCACGTACGACGGGCTGTGTTACGACGCGGCGACGGCGGCCCGGGCCTTCGCGGCCGGCACGCCCCGCCTGCACTTCGACGAGGCCTGGTTCGCGTACGCCCGTTTCCATCCGCTCTACGCGGGGCGCTACGGCATGGCGGTGGACGAGGAGGTCTTCCCCGGTCCCGAGCGGCCGACGGTCTTCGCCACCCAGTCCACCCACAAACTGCTGGCGGCGTTGTCGCAGGGCGCCATGGTGCACGTCCGGTCCGCGCCGCGGGCGCCGGTGGAACACGACCGGTTCAACGAGGCGCTGATGATGCACGGCACGACGTCGCCGCTGTATCCGATGATCGCCTCCCTGGACGTGGCCACGGCCATGATGGACGGTCCGCAGGGGCAGTGGCTGGTCGACGAGGCGGTGACGGAGGCGGTGCGGTTCCGTCAGGAGATGGTGCGGATCGGGCGGCGGATCGAGTCCGCCGCCGACCGGCCGCCCTGGTTCTTCGGGGTGTGGCAGCCGCGTGAGGTGACCGACCCGGTGAGCGGGGCGGTCGTGCCGTTCGACGAGGCTCCGGCGGAACTGCTGCGCACCGAGCCCTCCTGCTGGCACCTCGCTCCCGACGCGGACTGGCACGGCTTCCCCGGCCTGACCGACGGCTACTGCATGCTCGACCCGATCAAGGTCACCCTGACCTGCCCGGGGCTCGACGCGACCGGTGCGATGGCCGACTGGGGCATCCCGGCGCGTGTGCTCACCGCCTACCTGACCGCGCGCGGCATCGTCGTGGAGAAGACCGACAGCTACACCACGCTGGTGCTGTTCTCCATGGGCATCACCAAGGGCAAGTGGGGCACGCTGCTCGACGCGCTGATGGACTTCAAGGATCTCTACGACCGTGACGCGCCGCTGGACCGTGTGCTGCCCGCGCTGCTCGCCGAGCACCCCCGCCGCTACTTCGGACGGGGCCTGCGCGACCTGTGCCAGGAGATGCACGACCACTTGCGCGAGGCCCGCCTGGTCGAGCTGCTCGACACCGCGTTCCAGCAACTCCCTGAGCCGGTCGCCCCGCCCCAGCTGTGCTACCAGCGCCTGGTCCGCGGCGGCACGGAACGGATCCGCCTGGCGGACGCACCGGGCCGCATCGCCGCGGCGATGGTCACGGTGACGCCACCCGGCATCCCGGTCCTCATGCCGGGCGAGAGCGTCGGGGAGGCGGACGGCCCCCTGCTGCGTTACCTGAGCGCCCTGGAGTCCTTCGACCACCGCTTCCCCGGCTTCGGCAGCGAGACGCACGGGGTGACCCGCGCTCCCGACACCGGGGACTACCTGATCGAGTGCCTGTGGCCCGACGAGGAGCAGGAGAATGCGGGGGGCAGGACGCCGGCACAGCGGAGCGGAGCGCGGGTGTCCGGCCGGTGAGGTGAGCCCGAGAAGCGGGGGAGGGGCGGCCGGGCCGCGCCCGCCCCTGCCTGCCTCGGCGTCGCTCCACCCGGTCAGCCATCGGCCGGCGGTTCTCCCTTCGGCTCTGGCGCCGCGCAGCGCTGACCGGGACGGTCCCGGTGCCGACCGGACCGGCCCGAGCTGTCGTGCGCAGGGCCCCCGCCGGAACGGCAGCCCCCCCACATGTGCCGGACTGGAGGGGCGGGAGGCCTCCGTCACCCCCGTCGGGCCGCTCCGGTCAGCGACCTCTCGCGGTGCTCCCCGCCAAGGGGACCGTTCCTGTCTTCAGGGTCGGTGACGCAGACTCCAGACAAGGAGCGGTACCGACACCAGGAGCAGCGTTCCCTCCACGGCGAGGCTGGCCAGGCCCAGCGGCTCCGTCCAGTTCCCGACGTCGTCCCTGTAGTCGGGAAGTCCCGGGCCCCTGGAGAGGAGGTAGCCCAGTACAGGCCCGGCGGCGACCCCGGCTGCCAGCAGCCAGCCGGGGCGGGGCAGGCGCATGAGCAGCAGCACGGCGGCGACCACGGCCGCGATCTCCAGGACGTGGTAGGCGATGCCGACGTAAGCGGGGTCGCGCGTCGCCGTGAAACCGCCTTGGTCCACGACGTGGATGCCGGCCACCACGAGGCACAACAAGGCCCCCGCCCACCTGGCCGCCCAGGCGGGCTCGGGCTCCGTCACGGTGCGGTCTGACATGCCGCGGTACCTTCCCTCGCTCCACCCGCGCGCCTTGCCGCGCCAGGATGCCGTTCACCGGATCGTCCGGAACAGGCCGGCAGGCCGTGCCCCTGTCAGGTACCACCTTCGGCGGACGGCGGCGCGCCGTCCCTTCCGGCAGCGCAAGCGAGTGACGTGACGAGCCAGGCAAAGAGGAGACAGGCCGCCCCATCCCCTGGCGCTTGCCGGCGCGTCCAGGGCGTTCGCCCTGAGCCGTACCGAAGCGTTGCGGGAGCAGCCGCGCGGCACCGGCCCACGGCGGGTGCCGGCTCTGTGCCCGGACGCCACCGGGACCGGCCTCGGACTGCCGTGACCGTCGCTGACGCGCTCCCCCGGGGCTCTTCAGGGCCGACGCGCGTCGAGCAGCCCGGCCCGGTACCGTGCGCTGAACCGGGAACGGGGGCGTCCGGCATCCGTGCGCCGGGCAGGGTGCGGTGTGCGCGCGAGCCTTCCGTGGTGTCCGGCGGCCGGCGGACACCACCTCCCGCAGGCCGTCACGCGCGCCCCCGGGCCCGCCTGAAGCGGTCCAGGCCCTCTGCCAGGGACACCACCGGTTCGGGGTAACCGGTGCTCGCGCGCTCCTGGTCCGGAAGGTTCCACGGTTCGTGCACGGACGCCCCCGGCACGTCCGACAGTTCCGCCACCCAGCGCCGCACGTACGCCCCCTGCGGGTCGTACCGCTTGCCCTGGGCGACCGGGTTGAGGACCCGGTTGGGCCGGGTGTCGGTGCCCGTGCCGGCCACCCACTGCCAGTTCAGCTGGTTGTTCGCCACGTCGCCGTCGACGAGCAGGTCCAGGAAGTGCCGGGCGCCCAGCCGCCAGTCGACGTACAGCGTCTTGGCGAGGAAGCTCGCGGTCAGCAGCCGCCCCCGGTTGTGCATCCACCCCTCGTGGCGCAGCTGCCGCATCGCCGCGTCCACGACGGGATAGCCGGTGCGGCCCTCCCGCCACGCCTCGGCGTCGGCCTCCGCGTCCTTCCCGGCACGCCACCGGTCGCCGCGCGTGCGGTAGTCGTGCGCGGCGGCGTCGGGGCGTGCGGCGAGCACCTGGCGGTGGAAGTCGCGCCAGGCGATCTGCCGCACGAACGCCTCCGCGCCCGCGCCGCCGGCCCTGCGGGCCCGGTGCACGACCTCGACCGGCGACAGCGTGCCGAAGTGCAGGTGGGGGGAGAGCCGCGAGGTGGCGTCGCCCGCCAGGTCGTCGTGCCGTTCCTCGTAGGCCTCCACGCCCGAGCGCAGCCACGCCGTGAGCCCGCGCCGCCCCTCCGTCTCGCCGCCCGGGCACAGTCCCGGCGACACACCGCGCACCGCGGCGCGCTCCGGCAGCGGGGCGGAGCCCACCTCCGGCGGCACGGTGAGCGCGCGCGGCACGTCCAGCACGTCCCGCAGGCCCTCGGCGGACCAGCGCCGGTAGTACGGCGTGAACACCGCGAAGTGGTCGGAGGAGGCCGGTGTCACCGCGCCCGGCGCCACGGCGGTGCTCACCGTGTCGTGCACGTACAGACGCCGCCCACCGGCCTCCAGCGCCCGGCGCAGCCGCCGTTCGCGGCTGTGCGCGAAGGCGCTCACATCACCCGCCATGTGCACCTCGTCGGCGTCCGCCTCGGCGGCCACCCGGCACACCTGTGCGACCGTGTCGCCCTCGCGCACCACCAGCCGCCCGCCCCGCGCCCGCAGCCGGGCGTCCAGATCCCGCAGGCAGTCGGCGAGGAACGCGAGCCGGTTCGGCGCGGCGAAACCCGCTGCGTCCACGGCCGGGTCACGCACGAACAGCGGTACCACCCGCCGTCCTTCGCGCAGCGCCGCACGCAACGGCGGGTGGTCCGACAGGCGAAGATCGCAGGTGAACACGACGACCGAGGACCGCATGGGGCTCACTTCCGCTGCCGGGGGACACTCCGATGTCCGCATTTTCCGTATTCTCCCGGACGGAGGGATCCCCAGGGACGGGGGCGCGCTTTCCGGCGGCCCGTGCCACGGCGGCCACGAGGGTCACGGGGGTCGCGGGGCCACTCAAGGACGGCGCTCACCGGCGCACCGGATCGGCGGATGCCCGCGGGTGGCGGCCAGGGCGGCCGGTCCTCTTCGCCCCGCTCGACGACCGGACGGGGGACGGCAGCCACCCGGGTCCGCGCGAGGGCACGACTCGCCGCTCACGCGCTCCTTCTTCCCCGGGGGCCGCCGGCCCCGGACAGAGGCGTTCTGCGTCCCCGGTGGTCAGCGGGCGTGTGCGTGGCCGGTCTCTTCGCGGCGCCCGCCCGGACGGGGGCCTCCCCTGCCGCGCAGGGGGACGTCGGTCTCGGTCAGCACCCGGTGCACGAACCCGTACGACCGGCTGTGGGCCTCGGCTATGGCCCGTATGGACATGCCGCGTTCGTACTGCTCCCGCATCTCCCGCGCGAGCTGCGCGCGGGCCGCGCCGGTGATCTGCTTGCCCTTGTCCACGAATCCTCTCCTTCACTGCTCGGCGTCCGGCTGTGATCGTCGTCTACCCCGCGGAGCCCGTCCTGCGCACCCGGAGGCCGAAATCGCGGCACGGACGCCGGGCGGCCGGAGGCCCGCCCCCCTCCTGCGGACTCGCACGCCCTCGCCCCCGGGGGACTACTCGCCGGGTGACAGCACCGCGTAGGTGACCTGCGTCCCGTCGTCCAGCCTCGTCCGGATGTACTGCTCGTTCATGGTGGGCTTCGAGGTGAGCAGCGAGATCAGCACGCCGACCGGAGCCGAGAGGAACTTGATGACACCACCGGCCGCGGTCTGGGCGAACAACGTCTCCAGCCGCGCGAGGGACGCCTCGGTGAGCAGTTCCCCGACGAAGTCCTTCAAGTCGCCGGAACTTTCGGGCGGGCCGTTGTAGATGGTCACGTAGTAGCCGCTGTTCTGGCGCGGGCTGACGCTGATCGTCGCGTCGTCGCGGATCGGGTTGCCGGCCGGGGCCTCCTTCGGGATCGCGATCAGAGTTCCGTCAGGATCAGGAGCCGCCTCGAATCTGTCGGTGGCGTCGGTCTGCGGATCGGGCAGGGTGTCCTGCATCGTTTCGTCGGACATCGTGGTTTCCTCGCTTCGGCAGGATGAGGGCGACGGTCTGTGCTGCGGGGCGGCGGGCCGGGGGCCCCGCCCGCCGCCGTCCGCTTCCTCCGCGGACGCGTGGTCAGTCGACCACGGGTGGCGAGCCGTCCTGCATGAACGTCACCGTGGTCACGGTGTCCGTGTTGCCCGTGTCCAGGAAGAGTTTGTACAGGTCGACGCCTTGGTAGGTGCCGCCCGGCGCACCGCCGATGATCTCCACCAGCGCCAGGTGCAGATGAGGCGGCGTCGGGTCGAACCGGAGCACGGTGCCCAGCGGGTCACCTCTGCTGACCGTGGAGTCGACGGCCAGCTCGGGCGGCACATCGGTCAGGTGGGTGTAGAAGCCGCCCATCATGTCGTTGGGGGCACGCATGAACAGCTGTGCTCCGTAGACCTTCTGCGTGTCCGCGTCGGGGTCGTGCGGCACCAGCTTGGTGATGTGCGCGTCGAAGGCGGCGAGGATCTGTGTCCCTTCGTCCGCGCCCAGGTCCATGCCGAACTGGATGTACCAGTTCGGTGGCTGGTGGCCCCCCTGGTTGGGCCCTCCGAGCCCCCCGGTGAAGCCCGACGGGAACGGATGGGAAAGGTCGATGTCGAACGAGGCCATGGTGGCCACCTCTTGTCTGCTCCTGGATCCGGGTGACGGATCACACGGAAAGAACGTTGAAGCCCGCGCTCGTGAGCTGTGAACCCAGAGCGCTGACCGTGGCGGCGTCGTCGAACTGCCCGTTCGCCGGGTCGATCCCGTTGGCGTCCTGGAACGCCCGGACCGCGGCCTGCGTCCCGGGACCGTCCACGCCGTCCTGAGCGCCCGGCTTGAACCCGAGGGCCAGCAGGGCACCTTGCACGCCGAACACGTCGGCCAGCTGCATCGCGATCTGTTCCACGGGCTGCCCCTGGTCCGCGACCGCCTGGGCCAGCACGAAGTGTTCCCGGTCGAGTCTGTTGCGGATCCGGATGGTTCCCTCGTCCGGTGTGAAGTGGCACTCGTCCGCGGCAGCCGTCCAGTCGTTCCTGGCGACCGCTGCCCGGAACGTGGGGAAGTCGTTCAGTGTCGGTCCCAGCGCCCAGCACATGCTCAGGGTCGCCAGCTGCGCATTGGCCGGCCAGGCGGCGAAGCCGCTGAACTCCGTACGGGAGAGCAGGGTCGACTCCATCTGGTCCAGCTTGGCGAACACACGGCGGTCGATCTCGTCGTCGTCCACGTGCAGGGAGGTGAGCGGCGGCCGGAAGGCGTTGTGTCCCCGCGGTGCCAGTTCCAGGTGCCCTTTGACGGCGTCCCAGTCGGCGGCGACCTGGTCGGCGGTGGCCTCCGAACCGTCGTCGTTGACCAGCCAGCGGTACTGCCGCGCCTCGGCCAGTGAACGGTCGCGTTCGTCGGCGGTCGGCGCCGAGTCGGGTTTCTCCGTCTCGTCGATCTTGTTGCCGATGCCGGTGCTCACCCAGCCCTTCTGGTCCAGGTACATGAAGGCCACCCGGCCTTCGAGCGGATCGTTGAACGCGATCCAGTAATCGCGCACGCTGTCGAACATGGTGCTGTCTCCGTCCTGGCCGTCGCCACACCTGCCGCCCGGTCAGCGGCGGCCGAACCCGCCGTGCCGGCCGTCCCGGTCGTGATCGTCACCGTCGTCCTCCCGTCCGTCGGGCCCGTCGTGCCTGTTGTCGCCGTCGCCCCGGCCCTGTCCGTCACCGTCGTCGTCATGCCATCCCCTGCCCGGCGAGACCTCCACGGCGTCGCAGTAGATCACCGGCCCACGGGGCTCCGGGGGCGGCGGGCCCACCGGCCCCGGGGACGGTGGACGCCCGTCGGCCGGGATGCCCTCGGTCTCCACGACCAGCAGGCGCAGCGGTGATCCCGGCCGCACCGGCGGCACGGGAACCTGGCCGGTGTAGAAGGGACGGTGGGAGGACTCCGCGTCGATCGAGGTCAGGGTGGTGAGTGTGTCGTCGAGGGTCACCCAGCCGAGGTCTTCGTCGGTGACGGTGCCGTGCCGGCGTTGCAGCACGGCGGTGATCTCGGGCGGCTGCGACCCGGTGGGGTCCCAGGAGGGACCGGTGACGCTCACCGTCAGCGGCCGGCCCGGCTGCACCGTCAGCTCCCGGTCGGGCAGGACGCGCACCAGGTCGGCGAGGACGACGGGGGAGATCTCGGCGCCGGGGATCGAATCCGGCTGGTAGCGGACGAGCGCGAGCCGGACGAACGGCAGGCAGGCGTCCCCGGTGTCCAGTTCCAGATCCGCGAACCAGCGGCCACCCTCCTCCGCCGCGTCGAACTGGGGGGCGAAGCCCACGACCGTGACGGGCAGCGCACCGGTGGGCGTGGGAAGGGACAGCTTCGCGGGCGGGCCCGCGGCGTCGGTGAACATCTGCGCGGTCGGGGCGACGACGGGGGCCGAGTGGTGCAGGGGGTCGCGGCCCATCAGGGTGACCCAGGCGTCGCGGACCGCATCCGGGTCGCCGCCGGGCGGCTCGCCGAGAACCACGCCGAGCAGTTCCCCGTCCCCCGAGGAGAACCACGGGCGCTCCAGGTAGACCCGGACACCGCTCCCGCGCCGGCGTCTGACAAGGGCGCCGGACGGCCCGTCGTCCTGCTCCAGGGAGAGCGTGGGCATGCAGTACAGCAGTCCCGGTGCCGTGGGCCGCGCGCTGCTGAGCACCGAGTACTCCTGCGCCGCGCCCCGCACGCTGAGGTCGTCCCGGCCGGGGTCCGCGAACTGCGCGGGGAAGCAGTCACCGAACCCGCTGCCCGCCAGGGGCCGGTAGTGCACCGTGCGGTGTCTGGTGTCGCCGAACTCGTGCTTCTCGATGAGGGGAGCGGCCTTGTCGGTGACGGCCTTGTCCTCGGCCGCCCGGGTGCTGAAGGACAGGACACCGTCCTGGAGGAGCGCGGGTTCGGTGCCGGGGCTCCCGGTCCGGCTCGCCCGGGCCGTCAGCAGTCCGAACACCGGGGCGGTCATGGTGCGGCTGTCCCGGCCCGTCGGACCGGCGTCCGTCACCTCCGTCCATTCCGCGACCAGGTCGATCCGGCCCGTGCTGTCCTCGTCCAGTGCGATGGTGCCGGTGAGATGCTGGGAGGTCGCCTTCTCCGGACGCGGGGCCGGCTCCTGCGCCAGGTCCAGCACGGGTGTCCGCAGCGGCTTCTGCACGGCGTGGACGAGCGTCAGTTCCTGCCCGGGGGTGAACATCCAGTGCCCTCCGGCCGCGGCCAGCGCCAGCACCTCGTCGGCCGGCCGCGGCTCGGGCCCGGTTCCCGAGGCGGGCATCGGCATGTTCCGGCACCAGGCGGCCAGGCCCATCACGTCCTCGTCCAGATCGATCCCGGAGGACACCTGGACCACCGCCACGGCGCCCTTGGGCAGCAGGACCGTCAGCACCCTGGACGCGTCGTCGAAGCTTGGTGGCCCGCTGCCCTCGGCGAGCCTGAGCCGGAAGGACTCGGGGCGGTGCCAGACCGCGCCGTTCCAGGGGACGAAGAACGGCCGGCCGGCGGGCATCCCGGGCAGGCCGTGGAAGACGGCACCGGAGGACAGGGGGTCACGGAGGTAGGGCAGTTCGACCTGCTCCCCGGTGTGCAGGGCGGTCACCGGCGGATGGAGGGGATCCGCGCCCGGTGAGGTGATCGGCACCGTCCGCACGTCCGGCCCGGTCACGTCGCTCAGTGAGCCGCTCTCCCGCACAGCCAGGTCGTAGACCGCGTCCTGGACGGCGTGGTCGCTCGACCCGATGGCCTCGTCCAGCAGTCCGTGCCGCTCCACGCACTCCAGCGACGCCTTCGGCGCCACCAGGTGACGTTCGTCGGTTCCCTGGTACGGCGCGTGGCCCTGCGCGGTGACCAGCGGTGAACGGTTGAGGTCCGCGGCGTACTCCTCGGCCGTGGTGCCGTCCGCCGGTGGCGCACCGGTGCCGCAGTCCACGATGAAGCCGTTCTTGCGGCCCAGCTCGGTGAGGGACTGGCAGCCCGGCCGACCGTCCGCGTCGCTCCCGGAGAACCCCTGGGCGCGTTGCTCCTCGGCGTAGGCGGCCCGGGTCCGATCGCCGAAGAAGCCGTCGGCGCCGCCCGGAAGGGCGTGGCCCTCGGCGATGAGGGCCTGCTGGACGGTGCGGACGTCGTCGTCGGTCAGCCGGAACTGCACCCGGGAGAGCAGGACCGGGGGTGCGGCCGGCGGTGCGCCGGGCGGGCCGGCCGGCGGCGGCGCGGGACCGGGGCTGCTCCGGATCACCATCCGGTACGGCGAGGCGCCCTCCTGGAACGGCAGCCGGGGGACGACGGCCGGCGAGAGGACGGGCTCGAACCTCTGGAACCGCAGCGTTCCCGCGGCAGGGATCGTCAGGTCCTTCGGATCGGTCGGGGCCGGTTGCGGGGGGTCCGTCAGAGCAGTGGCGCGGGTGGAGTCGATGCCGTTGCCCGCCAGATCGACGGTGCGCAGCCGTACCCGGTACCCGGTTCCGAAGCGCAGCCGGGGCAGGGACCCGGGCCGCGGCCTGGTCGTGATCTCCAGCGGTACGCCCGGCCCGGCATCGTTCTTGGGTGGTATGGGCGGCTTGGGTGGTTCGCCGGGCTCGTCCGTCTCGGTGTCCAGCACCAGGCCCGGGCGGGGGGCGCCGAGCGCCCACCCGTCCCAGGTGGCGAGCTGCTCGGGGACGTAGAGCGTGGAGCCGTCGCGCGAGGAGACCAGGTGTTCCTGGAAGAAGCCTTCGTCCGACGCGGTGAACAGCAGCGGTCCGGAGCCCGGTGCGCGGTACTCCACGTCGCGCTCGTGCAGGGACAACCAGGTGTGCCGCCGGTCGTCCCAGACGTCCATCCGGTGGCCGCGTACCACGTCCTCGGCGAAGAGTTCCGGCCCGGCCGCATCGGCGTCCGGGGGCCGGCCGTCGGGCGGGGCGACTTCGGGGTTGTTCTTCGCGAGCGCGGTGGCGAAGGCCTTGTGCTGTTCGCCCGCGCGGGCGAAGTCACCGGTCAGGACAGACAGGCGGTCGTTGCGGAACAGTGAGATCCCGGGCGCCCGCACCGGTCCCAGGCCGACGGAGTTCTCGGTGGCGGCCAGCATGCCGAGCGCGACGGAGTCGAAGTCGGTCTGCTCCAGCAGGTATCGGGGCTCTCCCGCTTCGTCCCGTGCTCCCAGGGCTTCCAGGCCCAGGGAGGGAGGCGGCAGCGGATCACCGGGTGTGGCCGCCCTGGCCGCGGGGACGAAGACGTGCCGGTCCGGGAGGAAGACGTAGCGGGTGCGGGAGGAGACGTCGTGCGGGTCCGGGGCGGGCCCGGGCGGCCACAGGGGCTCGACCGTGAGCAGCCGCTCGCCCGAGGAGACCGGGAGGCGGTCGGCGGGCAGCAGGAAGTCCAGGACGATCCCGAGCCGCCTGAGCAGGGCCGGGTGGTCGCCGAGATGGGTGAGCAGTTCGTGGAAGCCGGGCCGCTTCGCGGTCACCGGCTGCGGCGCGTCCCCGTCCGTACCGGCGGCGACCGTCTCCAGCCGCGTGTTCGAGTGGAACCTGGCCAGCGAGTCGAGCTGTGGCAGCGCGGGGGGCTGGGGTGCGGCCGCCGTCCCGGACGCCACTTCCTGCGGGGTGTCCGAGGCGGGGCTCTGGGGTTTCAGTGCTCCCCACGTGGGGGGCGGCCGGTCGGGCCACATCCGTCCGGCGCCGGCGTAGGTCCGCTGGGTGAGGTCGCGCACCTCGGCGACCGAGTAGGTGCGCACCTGCCCTGGGCTGGTCTCCGGAGTACTGAAGGCGGGAGGTTCCAGGCGCGTGCCGGCGGGGAAGACGCTCGCCCACAGCGTCGGGTCGGGCGCCGGACCCTGGGGCCGGAGGCCTTCGGTGAAGACGGCGGTCGTGGCCGGGGTGCCGCTCTCCGCGGCGAACCGGAAGGTGGCCCCGGCGACCTTGTCCGGCCAGTGGAGGAAGTCATCGAACTGGCTCAGTGTGCCCTCCGCCGGGGGATCGCCCGGGGGTGTCAGCCGGGGGGCGACGAAGACCGACACCCTGGCCTGGGTGCCGTCCTCGGACAGGCCCGCCGGCAGGACGGTCCAGTTGATGTGCTGGTCGATGGGCATGGTCGTCTCCCACCGGGCTCACCTGGCGTAGGCCTCGCAGTAGGCGCGCCAGTGCGGGTCCTTGGGCATGCAGAGGGCGAAGGAGGGGTCGGCGGGCGAGCCGGAGAAGGACCGCTCGAAGGGGATCGAGACGGACTTGCTGAAGAAGGCGATGCGCACGCTGACGGTGAGGCTGCCGCTGCCGCGGATCACCGTCCGGCCGTGGTCGTTCGTGTAGCTGAGTTCCACGTAGAAGTCGACGGACACGGTCACGATGCCCAGCACGGAGAGGAAGCCGTGGAACCGCAGGTAGCCGCTCAACTGGACGTTCCGGGGGCCCGCGACCTTGAAGCGGACGCCCGCCATGATGGTCACACCCCCGGCGGCGACTCCGACGTCGATCGCGGCGCCGCCGCCGAACTCCAGGGCGCCCTCGATCTCCCGCAGGCCGTCCTTGACGTCGACGCACATGGAGAAGTAGCCGCCCCCGCCGAAGAGGGAGACGGTGACGTTGAAGGGGTGCTGCTGCTCCGAGACGGAGAAGCGGAAGGAGACGGGGGAGGAGTCGAGGGGGATCGTCAGTTCGGCCGTCAGGGTGAGGTTCGTCAGGCTGAGGGCGCCCAGGGCGATGGAGGGGAGACCCAGTCTGTAGCCGGCGACGATGCCGGCGGGCCGGACGTCGACGTAGGCACCGGGGCCGATGAGGTCCGAGGGCAGCGCGCTGCGGAGGGTGTTGACGAACTCCAGGTCGTTGCGGAACTTGACTGCCAGACCGGAGGCGGTGACGTCGGGTTTCCGGCCCGGGCCGGTGCGGAACTTCAGGTCCGCTATGTCCACCTCGATGTCACCGAAGTCCAGTCCGAAGTTGGTCAGTTCGCCCGTCACGGTGGCGTTGTCGACAGCGTCCTTCGAGCGGGTGGTCCTGGCGTCCAGGGTGAGCGTGGCACCGGTCACGACGAGGAAATGGGTCGGGTCGTCCTCCCGGGCGGAATCGGGCTTCGCCAGTTTCGTCTTCCACACGTAGCGCAGTTCCTTGCCCTGCCCGTCCGCCAGGTCGCGGATGCGCAGCACCGGCGCCGGCAGCATCCGTTGCGAGTCCTTCAGGATGGCGTCGATCTGGTCGTCGCCCAGCTGCCGGAGCTGTCCGAGGTCCTCCTTGACGATGTCGCTCATGACCTGCGGGAGGTCGATCAGACCGAGCAGTTTGGCCCCGCCGAAGGCCGTCTGTATGAGCTGGCGCGCGTCGGTGGCGCCTGCCGCGAAGACGTCCGGGACGACACCTGCCTGACTGGTGATGAGCCGCAGCGCGGTCTGGGGGCTGGCGAGGCCGCCGGCCTTCTCCGCCCCCAGGGTGAGGGGGAGGGCTTCCGCGAGCTTGAGGTAGGCCCCGGCGGGGTGGCTGTCCATGCCGTGCACCAGGTAGGTGGTGTCGAACGTCACCGGGAGCGCTTCGGCCTTCGGCAGGAACTGTTCGGCCGCGGGCACCCGCACCGTCCCGCCGGACACGTGGGGCAGCCCGACGGCGGGGTGGGTCTCCTTCCCGTCGTCGTCCGTGGTTCCCAGACCGAAGGTCAGGGTCTCGACCGCGTGTGCGGTGCTGCCGGGCGCCTCGGCCGGGGGCTGGGCCATGGCCATCGTCTGCCCGTGCAGCTCACGCACCCGGCGGTTGGGGACGGCACCGGCGCGCGGGTCCGTCTGACCGTAGACGCCCCTGAAGTTCCCGTCGGGATCGGGGAGCCCGTCGGGAACGAAGACCAGGGGCATGGTGAAACTGACGTTCCGGCCTTCGCTGTCCGTCCCTATCAGGGTGAACTCGTGATCGGCCTCGGGGTTCTGAAGGACCACCCAGAAGGCGGTCGAATCCTTGAGGGGCTTGTTCTTCTCCTCCAGCGAGGGGGGTACCGGCGGCTTGATGGGCGGGGTGGCGCGGTCCGTGATCCGCAGCGTGCGGAAGGGCATCTCACGGCCCCCGTGCGTGTAGCCGCCCTGCCCGTAACGGACCTCCGGCTGCTTGATGATGACGCGGTCCTCGCGCCGCAGGAAGGCGACGATGCCGCCGTCGGGGTGGACGGCGAACACCCGCTTGAACTCCTTGACGTGCGAGGCCTCGTGGCCGGTGCTCAACCGGCCGTGCCGCACCACCCGCACGAACTGGTCGCGCCCCAGGCCCGTGATGTGGTCGTACGCCTCCAGCCCGTTGCTCGCCGGCACCGGTGGCCAGGTGCCGTGCAGATGGGCCGAGGAACCCAGGGGGGTGACGATGAACTGGTCCGACCGCAGCGGTGCGCTGGGGATCTCGGGGGGCGGCCCGCCGGGGACGACCTGTTCGTTCCGGCTGGTGAGGGTGACGATGTCCGCCAGGTCCTCGGCCGTGAGCGGACTGCCGGCGGGCAGGTCACCCCGGCTCCCGGCCGCGGCGAAGGCGCGGAGCAGGACCGGGCCCTCCTGGCTGCCGTGCAGTCGGGCGTGCCACAGGGCGGTGCGCCCGTCCGCCTGCTCGGGGCCGGTCCGCCCCACCCAGTCGACCGGCTCGTCGTACGTGATCAGCAACCGGGTGGGGAACTCGATGACGCTTCTGGGCAGGCCCTGGAAGAGAGCCGGCCCGCCGGGGTCCGGCTGCGTCTGACCGACCGGTACGGTCATCGGCACCAGGCGCGACCAGTCGAGGAGCGACTCCAACGACAGCTCCAGGCCCTCCAGCGTGGCCGGGACCGAGAAGGACAGCGTGCTCGTCCCGGCGGTCACCGCGGACGCGGTACCGGCGGCGGGCAGCTGCTCGAAGCTCTGCTCCAGCACATGCTGGGGCGGCAGCGTGACGACCACCAGCGTGGGAGCGGCCGGGTCCGCGCGCACCAGGCGGTGGCCGTCGAAGCGCAGGTTGACCAGGGATATGTCGAGGACGAGCATGTCCGACGGCCGCACCACGCGGAACGGACCCGCGACGACGTCGTCGTCCGGCGGACAGGAGTCCGGGGGGCCGCCGGGGCGGGGGCCGTCGCACGGGCCGGACGGCCGGCCCCTGCCGGGGGGTCCGTGCCCGCCGAAGTCACCGTCGTGGTCGCCACCGGGGCCACCGAAGTGGCCGTCGCCGGGATGGTGTCGCAGATCTTTCCACAGCCCCGCAGAGCCGGGGCGGACGATGCCGAATGACATGGGAAACGCCTCATCCGAGGAGCGTCGTAGCGTGGCACGAAGCCACCGACCTCTCCTCCATGTTCACTCGCATGGCAGTGCCCCGCCACCGGGCGGGGCACGTGATGCAGCCGCGGCGCGCGCCCATTTCGTAGACGACTCAACCGAATTGGGGCCGACGGCAGCTCGCGGACGCGTCGTCGCCCACCGGAACAGGCTCCGCTCGTCCCGGCGGGGGCCCGGCTCGTCCCGGCGGGAGTCCGGTTCGCCCCTTCGGGCGGACGGACCGGCCGAAGCGCGGAAGGAGCCTTCCCCGTACCGCCGTTGCACCCCGTGCGGCGCGGGGATAGCGTCGTTCATGTCCGGCCCCCCGCCTCCCCGCAATCCGTACACGTCGTCGGGAGCCGCCATGACCATGCTGCTCATCAACGGATCCTTCCAGGTGGAAGGCACGCAGCCGGACGGTGACACCGTCCACTTCACCCCCACCGACCCGAACACGTGGGAACTCCTCGGCACGCGCGCTCACGCCGTCAAGCACGACGCGCTCGGACGCGCCACGCTCCGCCTCGACGCGATCGACGCGCTGGAGACCCACTACGGCGCGAACCGAGTGCACCAGCCCCTGCGGTTCGCGCACGCGGCGCGCGACGAACTGCTCCGCTGGCTGGGCTTCGAGAACGTCCGGCAGGGTCCGGACGAGACCGTGACCGCCACCGAACCGGCCACCGTCCCCGGCTCCGTCCTGACCGGCGGAGCCGACGTCCACGGACGGTGCGTCTCCCTGGTGGGCCGCGGTGCTTGCGAAGGCCCGGGCGGTGTGGAGGTCGACGTCGACGCCGCCCTGCTCCGGACGACGGCCAACCACCACCTGCTCACGGAGGGCCTGGTCTACCCCACCTTCTACCGCAGTCTGTTCCCGAGCCTGCGCGAGGAGTTGACCGCCGCCGCCCGGCAGGCGCGGACGGCACCGGGCCAGGGGCTGTGGCCCAGCGACGTGACGACGGCCGGGGCGAAGGTGACGGCACTCTCCTCCCTCACCGACGACGTCGTGATCCTCCCCAAGCTCTTCCGCCGCCTCGTCGACTTCCTCCAGCTCGGCGCCCCCTCCCTGACCTGCTTCCCCGCCTACCTCGCCGGAGTGCGGGACCACTTCACCGTCCTGTCCACCGGCCGGCGCTGCGCCGGCCTGCACGCCGTCGTCGAGGTCACGGACGGCCAGACGGTGCGGATGACACAGCCGCCCGAGGACCTCGTCTTCGACGAGGCGTGACGAGAGGAGGCGTGACGAGGGAGTCACTGACGAGGGAGCAGTCACTGAGGCGGGAAGGTCACCTTCACCGGGGTTCCTCTGGGCACCGCCGTGCCCTTCGGCGGGTCCTGACGGGATATGGCGGCCGGCGCCGCCGAGGGCCCGGATCCCGGCGCCAGTTCCAGCCTGAGCGTGGTCGTGCCCAGTCTGGCCGCAGCCTCGTCCATGGTGCAGTGGACCAGGTCGGGGACGGTCTCCTGGCCGCCGAACGCGGCGCTGAGCACGTCCCTGCGGGCATCGGCGGCGACCTTGCCCGAGAAGTAGAAGGCGACCGTCGACCCGACGGCCGCGGCGAGTGCCCCGATCAGTGTGCTCCGCAGGTTGGTGTCACGGACCGCGAAGGCCACCGCGCAGAACGCCACGAGGCCGGTGACGAGTGCCAGGGCGATCCAGCTGCGGACGATGCTGCTGTCCGAGGACGCCGAACGGCTCGGGACGAAGCGCCTGGCGGCGACCAGGACGACCCCGATGGCCACGATCGCGACCAGGAGGATCACCAGGAGCACTTGGACGTGCCCCCAGGAGATTTCCGCCGGAACGTTCGTCTGAGGCTGGAGAACTCCCATGGTGCGCGCCCCTCGCTGGTCACCGTCCCCCTGCCGCGTCCTGTGGTCACGGCACGCGCGGGCGCGGCCGCCGGCCGGCGTCGAGCCGGCCCCACCGCCCTCCCCGACTTCGAGTCTCGCCCCCGCTCCGCGCGGGAGGCAAACGCGCCGGTTCCTCCTCGACCGGTGCGCGGACCCGGCGAGTTGAGGTGTCCGCCCCGCCCCCCGGTGACGCCCGCCCCCGGCCTGGCGGCGATCCCGCGGTGCTGTGCAGCGCGGTTGCACGGCCCCGTGGCACCGACCCAGACTGGTGAGGAGAGGCTTCGCCTTCACGGGGCGCGCTCGACCGGACCAGGGTGAGCGGACGATCAAGGTGGTTTCCCCTTCTGAACTGCGGTTGCTCGGCCAGTTCCGGCTGGAACGCGACGCCGGGCCCGTCGAACTGTGCCGCAACGGGCAGCGTCTGCTGGCCTTCGTCGTCCTGCGGCGGAGCGTGCCGCGTACGGTCCTCGCCGGGACGCTGTGGCCCGAGGTCACCGAGGAACGGGCCAGGGGCAGCCTGCGCACCACCCTGTGGAAACTGCCGCGCGGTGACCAGCCGCTGATCAGGTGCTCCGGCGACGCGCTCGTGGCCGCCCCTGGCCTGCACGTCGATGTGCACGCTTTCACCGAGACGGCGCTCAGTGTCGTCCAGGGCTGTGGTCCGCCGCTCGTCACGGGGCGAGCGCCGTGCCGGCTCCCGCGGGAACTTCTCGGCGGAGACGACCTGCTGCCGGGCTGGGACGAGGAGTGGGTACTGCTGGAGCGCGAACGCCTGCGGCAGTTGCGCCTGCACGCCCTCGACGCACTGGCCGAGGCGCTCGTCCGCGAGGGCAGACCGGCCCTCGCGCTGGAGGCGGCGTGGGAGAGCCTGCGCGCCGAGCCGTTGCGGGAGAGCGCGCACCGGGCCGCCGTCTCCGCGCACCTGGCGGAGGGCAACGTCGGCGAGGCGGTCCACCACTACCGCTCGTTCCGGCGGTTGCTGCGCGCGGAACTGGGCGTCGAACCCTCTGCCCGGTTCACCCGGCTGCTCGCCCGTGGCGGGGTGACGGTCCCCCCGACGGGGGTGACACCGCGGTGACGCCGGGGTGACGGCAGGTCCGTAGACTCGACGAACCGCAACGGGAGGCTGAGGAACCCCCACTCGGCCGGCATCGTCGTCGGCCCCGCGGACGCTCGCTCCCGGAGAGCGCTGGACGGTGACCCGGGAGGACCGCATGGCACCGACGCAGAAGCTGCCGATCGTCTACGTCCGGGGATACGCGGGCGGCACCGCCGGCATCGACAAGGCGGTCACGGACCCCTTCTACGGCTTCAACCTGGGCTCCACACACATCCGTATCGGACCGGACGACGAACCCTGCTTCTACCAGTTCGAGAGCCCCCTGCTGCGCCTGCACCTGGACGAGGGCTACCACATCCTGGTCGACGGCGGCCAGGAGCTCTACCTCGCCACCCATGACACGATCCCGCCGGACAGCATCTGGATCCACCGCTTCTACGACACCGCCGCGACCACCTGGGACGGCACCCCGCACGAGTTCCGGATGGAGACGGCCGCGCAGGATCTGCACCGGCTGATCGAGACGGTCAGGGAGAAGTCGGGGGCACCCCGCGTCCACCTGGTGGCCCACTCCATGGGGGGCCTGGTGTGCCGTTGCCTCATCCAGAAGATCCTCCCCGATCTCGGTCTCGACCCGGCCGACCACGTCGACAAGCTCTTCACGTACGGAACGCCGCACGGCGGCATCGCCTTCGACGTCGGCTTCGGCGTGCTGGAGAAGCTGCGCGACCTCACCGGAGTCAACGGCGCGGACGTCTTCGGCCCGGAACGGATGTACGCGTACCTGACCCCGGCGAAGCTGACCGACCCCGGCGGCCCTCCGCAGGGGTGGGACAGCCGCGCGATGCCGGACGACGGGCCGTCCGCCTTCCCCCATGCCCGCGTCTTCTGCCTGGTCGGCACCGACCCGGCCGACTACGACGTCGCCCACGGCCTCTCGGCCGCCACCGTGGGGCCCCGCAGCGACGGGCTGGTGCAGACCGACGACGCCCGCGTCCCCGGCGCCCACGAGGCGTACGTGCACCGCAGTCACAGCGGAAGCTACGGCCTCGTCAACTCCGAGGAGGGCTACCAGAACCTGCGCCGCTTCCTGTTCGGGGACCGCCGGGTGGAGGCCGAACTCGTCGGCGTCCACCTGGCCCGGCCGGCCGGCACGGTCTGGCAGGCCGAGGTCCGGCTGTCGGTGCGGGGCCTGCAGATCGTCACGCACGAACGCACCACCGCCCACTGGTGCCCCATCCAGCTCGGCGACGGCGCGCAGGACACCGCCGGCGCGTCACCGCGGGCCGGCACGGAGGCCGGCGAGGCGGACGGGACGACCGTCCCGCTGGTGAGCACCTTCCTGTGCAGCGGTCTCAGGGCGGCCGACTCCTGCGCCCTGCGCTACGCCCTGCATCTGCGGCTCCTGTCGCTGCACCGGTGCGAGGGGGTGCTGAGCTTCCGGGACCACCTGGAACAGTCCGCCGACTTCGACGACACCCTGGTCATCGACGTCGGCGCCGACCCGGCCTGCGACGTGCCCGCGCTCTCGGCCACCTGGAACTCCGCCATCCAGGGTCCGATCAGCGACTACCGGCCCGCAGGCCGTGTCCTCGGCGACGAGAACCCCGCCCCCGGCGTCTGGGTGAGCCACATCGCGCTGCCCGCCACCGCCGCCCCCATCCTCGGCGAGGACGCGCGGATCCGGCTCACCGTGACTCCCTGGGGCTGAGGCGACCGGCGTGGGCCCGTCGCCGGGGCGGCCGGAGTTCCGGGTGATTCCCATGGACACGAGCGAGGCACGGCCCGTCCGCCCGCCACCCGCGGGCGCGGTCCCGTCCGCGGGAGAGCGGAAGCAGGGCCACCGAAGCACCGCGCGTGCCTCCGGACGTGGGAATTCCCGGCGACGCGGCGCGGCCGTCGACGGCCGCGCCGCAAAGGTGGTGTGCTGGTCACCGAGCAAGATCGTCCGGCCGGGCACGCACTCGGCGCCGACCGCCGGCCCGAGCCGGTCCTCAGCCGCCGGCACGGCCCTGACACCACGGCCCGCCGGTGGCCCCAGGAGGTGATCAAGTGAGGACTTCCCCCAGGCATCAGCCCCGCTCGCACCTGAAAGTGCGGCGGCCCCCACCGAGAACACCCCGGTCCCGCGTGGCGATGGCGGTGAGCCTTCTGGTCCTCCTCGCGACGACACTGGTCATGGGGTGGTTCGGCCTCGAGGACTTCGTCCACGCCCTGACCTTCCCCGGGCGTATCACGGGCGCCGTCCTCATCGCGGTCGCCTTCACCACGTTCCTGAGCGCCGCCGCCGTCGTGGACCACTGGTGGTGGCGCAGTTTCCCCTACTCCGGGATGGTCGCGCTGATCGGCGCGTTCGCCGCCCTGCTGACCAACGCCCTGCTCGTGATCGAGACGGCCAGGGGCGACTCCGCGGTCTACCTCGCGCTGTTCACCGCGCTCACGGCGGGCTCGGCATGGGCCGTCTTCGCGGTGTGGCGGACAGCGGTCACGATCCCCGCTCCCAAGCGGGTGGCCGCGGCGCTCGTCGTCTCCTCGGCCCTCGCCGTCGCCAATTTCGGCTACCAGAACCTCTATCAGCCCTACCAGCGTGAGACCAGGCCGCTCATCGGACTGTCCCTGGGAAATCCTGTGCTGAGTCAGAACCGGAAGGAATTCGCCATCCCCGTCGACATCACCCTGGAGAACCACGGTGACGTCGGCTTCTACGTGCTCGGCACGGAATTCCACGCCATGGGGGAACGGGTGCCCCTGAGCGCGAAGGACCGGCTCCGCCGGCAATGGCGGACCGACGCGGAGCAGTGGAGCAAATCCCAGGAAGTGAATCCGCTCTCCCGCAGGGAGATCCATCAGCCCGGCGAGCTGGTCGAGGCCCGGCCCTGGATGCCCTACGGGCAGTGGATCGAGTCGAGCGACACGTTCGCCACCCGGGTGGTGGTGCAACTGCCCATCGACACCCCGTACGACCAGCTGGCGTTCTACGCCACCGCGAGCCTGGCCCGCAAGGACCGGCTCGCTCTGGAGCCGCCGCTCGAGTTCAAGGCGTACTCCTGGAACGGGAAGGGGGTCCCCGCCTGGGTGAAGCAGCAGCAGAAGCAGGGCCTGGACTCCATCATCTACCGCGCCAGGGTGCACGAGAACAACGCGATCGACGAGCGCACCCGCGACCCCCGGTACGTGACCGTCTACTGGAGGTTCGGCACGCACGGCGCGAACGTGGCGACGAACGTCGCACGCAGGAGTGATGAGGAGCGCATCCCCACCGGAGCGGAGCAGCGCGAGCTGGTGAGCCGCTACGGCCTCGTCGACGTCCTCACGGGCCCGATGGAACGGTCCCTGTGGGACATCAAGAGCCGGCGTTGACGGGCCGGGCCTCGCCGAAGCCGCCGGTGCGCCCTTCCAGACGCTCCAGCCAGGCCACCAGCGCCAGCGAACTGTTCACCCGGTCCCAGGAGTGCGCGTCCCCGAGTCCGAACCGGGCCTCCCGCACCGCCCGGCACAGCAACGGGACGTCGAACATCTCCGCGACCAGCGGATGCCGGGCGGAGCGGCACAGGTCGATGAGCGCGTCGCCATGGGTCCGCAGACCGCGGGCGTAGAGACCGTCGAAGGGGACCTTGGCCGTCCTTCTGCTGATCCGGGCCGGCAGCAGATCCGCCATCGCCTCGCGCAGCACCGCCTTCGGACGGCCGGGAACGAAGACGTCTTCGGTGGGGAGGCGGCGCATCGTCGCGATGACCTCCGGGTCGAGGAAGGGGTGCGAGAGGAAGAACCCGTCCTCCCGCGCGCGCTGCCAGGACAGCAGGTCCGGAGCGGCGAGGTAGTTGGCCGCTTCGTAGAGCGACCGTTCCGGCCTGCGCCCGTACACGAAGCGGCTCTCCGCGACGCTGGCCTCCCGGTAGCCGTGCGCCCGCGCGAACGCGGCTCGCAGCCAGGGGGGACGGTTGAAGGAGCCCAGGCCGCCGAGCACGGTTCCGCCGCTCACGAGGGCCCCCGCCCGTTCGGCGGCCAGCGGAAGGGACGGCCGTACGACGTAGGCGTGGACGGTCTCCCGCAGCCCCCGCTCGCCGCCCTCGGCCCAGGCGCGTGCCTGCCTGGCCAGCTCCCGCAACTGCCCCGTGCGGGCGAGCCGGTGCAGGTGGAACGGGTTGGCGTCCACGACCGGGTCGGCGCCGCAACCGGTCAGGACCGTGTCACAGCCCAGTTCGGCGGCGGCGGCGTGGAGCCTGGCCCAGAACGGGGCGCGGAAGGCGTGCGCATGGGGTTCGTCCGCGTCTCCCGCGTGGTGCCCGAAGTCGTCGAAGTCGGCGACGCCGTCGGCGTCGACGATCACCGGGCGGGCCGCGGGGGCGAGACGGCGGATCCCCTCCACCGCCGCGTCGAGGTACGGCTGCTCCCCGGCCAGCTCTCCCTCCGCGAAACGTCCGGCGAGCAGCAAGAGGTTGCCGGTACCGTCCCCGGCCAGCACCTGTGCCGTGAGCAACGCCACGCTGGTGGAGTCGAGGCCGCCGGAGACATGGCATGCCGTCATGGTGCCCAGGCGGCGCCGGACGGCCTCCTCCAGCACCCGGCGCAGCTCCTTCGCCGCCCCCTGGCGGCGGGACCCGTCGGCCGCCGGCACGGGCGGGTCGGGGGCCCGGCGGACGTGTCGTGGCCCCCGGCCGCGCATCCGCCCGGTGACCGAGAGCTCCAGCACCTCACCGCCGAGGACACGGTGGACCCCCGCGAAGGGGGTGAGGTCCGCGTGCGGTTGCGCCATGTTGCCGGTGAGATACCGGCAGAAGTAGCGGGGTTCGAGCGCCGAGCCGCTCCCCAGCGCGCGGACCGAGGTGCTCACGGCGCTCACGCGGCCACCCGACTCGCGGAAGAACAGCGGGACGCGTGCCTGCTCGTCCCGGGTCACGAGGACGCGGTCGCGGTACACCAGTACGGCCGCGTAGTCGCCCGCCGGCAGCGGCGCGGGGGTTCCCCGCCGGCCCAGGGCGTCCAGGAGACGGCGGGCGCCCGCCACCCGGTCCCGCGCCGCACCGACGAAGCCGACGACGGCCGCGGTGCCCTCCGGCGAGGAGACCGTCGTCACGAGCCCCTCACGCTCCATCCCCGCGGCGGTCCGGAGCTTCGGCTCCCCGCCGCCCCACTCGAGGCGGAGCGCGTCCATGTCACGCTCCTCCGCGGCCGATCGACAGCACGGGGGTGAACGCGTGCCCGCGCGGGTCGGCGTCCGGGATGCACACACCGGCCGAGGAGACCCAGGCGTGCAGGGCGAAGGGGTGTTCGCGTACCCCCACGTGCAGGACGGCCTCCCAGCCGCGCCGCCGGAGCAGCACGAAGGCCGTCACGGCCTCGGACTTGCAGTCACCGTCGACCAGGCAGCTCCTGCGGCTGTGCGACTGCACCGCTCGTTTCAGCCGTCCCACCTGCTCCGCCGTGGGACTGTCCGTGCGGGCGTAGTCCGGGGCGATCACCGACAGCAGCCGGAGCACTCGTCCGAACCCCATGGTCCGGATCAGCAGGTGGGCACCGTGCAGCCAGAGCCGGACGCCGGCGTCCGTGTGATCCCGCCGGCGCCCCGTGGCGCAGCCGGCCCGGACGAGGCCGGTGACGACTTCGGCGCGTTCCTGAGCGTCTCCCTCGGTCAGCACGCGCATGTCCGCCGGTGTCATCCCGAGGAAACGTGTCCGCTTCCAGTCCGCGATCAGCGCTCCACCGGACAGCCGGGTCACACGGCAGTGCGGTGCCAGGATCTTCGCCAGGGCTGCCAGGGCATCGGCCTCGTCCGCCACCGCGCCTCCTCCCGGGTCCGGTGGGGAACGGTGTCAGGACTGGTATCCGTGACCGTCGTAGAAGCCGCCGCTGAAGCCCCGGATCAAACGGCCGGTACCGAGAAGAACGAGGCGACGAGGCGTACGGATCCGCAGCAATCGGAGAAACATGGTCTACCTCCGAAATAGGGCAGGATCTGCCAACTCCAGGCTACCGGGCCCCGAATGCTCCGCAACCGGGCCGAACGTCCGCCCCGTGCGCCCGCGTGACCGCACGCCCGGGTGTCCGGGTGCCGGACGGCGACGCCGCTCTTTCATGCTCTGCCTCCGCCACCTGTTCACGACCGTCACCTCCGGCACGGACCCGCACGCTCGGTCCCCTGGGCGCGGCGGCAGCGGCACCGGCCGGCCTGGACGCCCGGTCCGCCGAGGACGCCGCCGTCAGGCGCCTCACCACCGGCTTCCTCCGCTCATGCACGAGCCACCGCGGCCTGCCCCGGCCAGATCTGCGCGAGCCGCACCGAGAGCCCCGCACCACTCGGCCGACACCGCCGCATCGCCTGTACGACGCGTCGGAAGGGGTGTCGGGAGCCGGGCGCCTCTTTTGTCCGCAGCTCTCAAGGGCGAGGCCGGTGTCCGGCGGCCGGGCCGGCCCCGTGCCGTGCCGCCACGCGTGGCGGACGTCCGCGGGGCCGGGGGAGGGGCCATGATGGGGACACGGAAGCGGTGCGAGGAGCGTGCGATGTGGGCGGGTCGGGCTCTGGCGGTGCGGCGCACGGCAAGTCCCGGTTCGACGACGTGTACGTCCAGCCGGACCCCCGTGCCTACTTCACCCGGCTGGCTCCGCTCGACTACGAGATCCCGCACCACGCCCAGCCGGTGTTCCGGCGACTGGCCGCGGAGCGGGCGGCGCACGGTGACGGGCGGCCCGGCGGCCCGGTGGTGCTGGACCTGTGCTGTTCCTACGGCATCAACGCCGCCCTGCTCAATCACGAGGTGACGCTCGCGGAGCTGTACGAGCGGTACACGTCCGACACCGCTCGGCGGATGACGCCGACTCAACTAGCGGCATGGGACCGGAAGTTCTACGCCGAGCGGCGACGGCCGGACGCGATCGCGGTGTACGGCCTGGACATCGCCGGCCCGGCGGTGCGCTATGCCCAGGAAGCCGGTCTGCTGGAAGCCGGTTTCACCGACGACCTGGAACGGGTGCCGCCCGGGCCGGCCCTGCGCGACGCCCTGGACGAGGTCGGCCTGATCACGCTGACGGGCGGCGGCAGCTACATCACCGAGCGGACGTTCGCCGCGCTGCTGGACGGAATCAGGCGTCCCGTGTGGGTGAGCGCGTTCGTGCTGCGGACCGTCTCGTACGAGCCCGTCGTGCGGACGCTGGCCGCACACGGACTGCACACCACGGTGGACGGGGCCAGGACCTACCCGCAACGGCGGTTCACGGACGAACGGGAGCGGCAGCACGCGATCGAGGCCGTGCGGGCCCTCGGCGGTGACCCGTCGGGGCGGGAGGAGGAGGGCCGCTACCACAGCGTGCTCTACACCTCCCGTCCCCGACCGGTGCCGTAGCCGGCGTCCCTGAGCCTGCCGGCGGCTTCGTCGACCGGCGGCGGGCGGGCGGGACGGGCGGCGCGGTCGCGGCCGGGGCCGGGGACCGGGGCGCGCCCGGCCGGTTGCGCGCCGGCGGTACCCGCCGCGCCGCTGCGACCGCGGAGGCGGGCGGGACGGAAGACGCCGACGCCCACCGGATGCAGGAGCCCAGCCTTGTTGTCAGTGGCCTGCGGCATCATGCGGGGCATGGCATGTGACGGCCTGCCCGACAAGGGCTCGCGGGCCGTCCTCGACGAAGGGGTGCCCTGTGCGCAGGCCGGTCACGAGCGAGGAAGGGGCCGCCGAGGAGCGGCGACTGCACCACGAGAAGTGGGTATGGGGCGGACGGCTGCCGAGCGAGTCGCTGCGACGGCTCCGCGGGAGCAACGTCCTCGGTCTCCTCTCCTTCGACAGCGACCTGGTGCACACCCTCGACGCCGTGGGACCCGAGACGCAGCGGACGGTGTCCTTGCTGGCCGCGCGGCGGGCCTGCGAGGAAGCGGGCCTGACCGATGTGCTGTGGGTCGCCCGGGCGCTCACTGCTCTGACGGAGGGACGTCCGCTTCCGCCGCCGTTCGACGACAGGGCCCGGATGTGGGAGACCCTGCGCGCCGACCTCCCCGTACAGGGGCGGCCGGTGCTCCGGGCGATCCCTCCCGAGCGAGCGCCGTACTGCCCCCCGGACATGGGGAACGACGGCGTCGTGGTGGTGCAGCCCTCCATCACGCCCTGCGTCGGCGGAGAGACCTCACCACCGCACTTCGCTCTCCCCGCCGTGCTCGCCGCCGCCGACACCGCCCCGCTCAGGGCCGCCCTGGACGCGGTGTGGCATGCGCTGCACACCTACGGCGAGCACTGTCCGAGGCTGCTGCGGGAGATCTGGTCGGCTTGCGTCGAACACGTGGGGTAGGCCCTGGCCGGTCCCGGTCCCGGTCCCGGTCCCGGTCCCGGGCGCGGGACATGGACGCCACCGTGCCCGGGCGGGGTTGCGGCGTCGGTGGCCACCGGCGGTTCTCGCCGGACGTTCTCCACCGGTGCCGGTCGGTGCGTAGGGCCGCCGTGCGGCTCACGTCCGGGTGGGTCGGGGGCGGGCGGTCAGCGGCCTGCCCGGGCCGGGAAGGCGGTCGTGGCGAGGATCCTGGCCGTCTCCTCGTGGCCCTTGGTGTTGGGGTGGCCCGATGCCCACAAGGGTTCCCGGCCGTCGCCGTCGATGGCCTGGTTCAGGTAGGCGAGTCCTTCAGGGGAGAACGGGTTCGCGGGCCGCTCGTACGGTGAGCCGTCCTGGTGGGTCATGGGCACGTCGGCGAGGACGCGGTGGATCCACCGCTGGTCCCTGGCCTGACAGGCGTCGTGTCCCTGGAAGACGCGGGCCAGGTCGGCGAAGGCGGCGCCGCCCTCCCGTGCCGCACGGCGCAGGACGGTGTTGAGCTCGGCGAGCCGCTGCGCGAAGAACTCCTGGTCGGGAACCGAGACCGGTCCGAAACCCTGCGCCCGGCCGGGGTACACGTCCACCGTGAACGGACAGTGCCGGGGGGCCCGTCCCAAGGGGAGGACCAGCGGGTAGCCGAGCACGACCACCCGGGCGTCGGGAGCCTTGCGGCGGATGGCCCTGAGCGCCTTCACGGCCCTGTTCCTCGTTCTCACGAGGTCGATCCGGTAGCCGTCCCTGTGCTCCTCGACCCGCTTCTCGCAGAGCGCCGCCCTGGGGTCGTTCCGCTGCGCGACACCGTCCTTGAGGCAGTTCTTCATCGCTTCGGTGATGCCGCTGTCGTTGCCGCCCAACTGGAACGTCACGTACTGGGTGCGGCTGTCGACCGCGCCGAGCATCGGCGGATTGTCCTGCGCGTAGGGGAGGCTGCGATAGAAGCCGCCTCCCTGGCCCGCGGACTCGTTCTCCTCGCCGATCCGGCCGCCGCTGCAGGTGACGTCGGTGAGTGCCCAGCCGTTCCCCGCGGCCAGCAGGTGCGCGTAGTCGCCCGTGGAGCGCCTGCAGTCCGTGCCGCCGGGGGAGGCGCTGTCCTTCGGCGCCAGACCGGCGCCGGAGGCGAAGGAATCGCCCACCGCCACGTACTCGTTCGGCGCCGCCTCATGCTGACCGGCCGCGGCGCGCGCGGACACGGCTCCGGTGGTGGCGGCGGGCAGGGCCATGGCAGCGGCGAGGGTCGCTTTCGCGGCCAGGCCGGCGAGTCCGCGTCGGCGCGGGGGGTGGTGCATGCGGTCTTCCTCTCAGGCAGGGCGCGGCCCGTGTTCTGCACTCGGTGCCGCGCGGATCGGCGGGCGCGCTGATGCTGTGAAGCCTTTCCGTACGCATCGGGGCGCCCGCGGCAGGCGCCGACCGCTCGGTCACGTCCTGCCCGGCCGACTGGCCCCGACGCCCAGTGTTATCACTGTGTGCGCATAATTGAACGCTTTTAGTTACTGGCGAGGTGGCGGGGGCGCGCTCGTTCCGCCGGATCCGGGTGTGTCGAAGTGTCAGCTCCTCACGGGTCGGCGGGAGCTCGCCGGCTGATCGCGGAAACAGAACGAGAACAGCACCGGCAAGCCGCCGCACGCCCCTGCGGAGCAGGACGGCACTCTGATGTGCGGATCGTCGGCCGCGCGGCCAGGTCGACAGCGGGAGATCCCCACGTGCCACCCCGTGATCATCACAGACTGTGATCTACTTCGGGACATGGCGCCGACGAACGAGATGCCGAGGACATGATCAGCCACTGCTGCGAGGCGATGAACAGCCGGGCCAACATGTGCTGCGACCGGCACGCCGACCTCTTCGCATGTCCGGACGCGCTGATCGAGTTCAGTGCCAGATTTCAGGAGTACGGGCTGATCGTCCACGACGGTGGTACATCAAGTATCACCATCGACTTCTGCCCCTGGTGTGGACGGCGTCTCCCCGCATCACAGCGCGACCGGTGGTTCGACGAACTGGAAGCCCGTGGGATCGACCCCTGGCAGGACGATGTCCCTCCTGAGTTCCAGGACGACCGCTGGCTCGCTGTCCTGCCTCGAAACTGACGAACCACACGACCGCTCGAGCCACTTCCGATAACGCCATGGAGGTCGGTGCGGTCCGGAACGCGAAGGCCGTTCGCCGAGGAGTCCGGCGCCGTGAGGCGCAGGCGGGCGGCGGTGTCCTCGATGTCTCGCCGACGGCGAACGTGACGCGGTGGGTGCCCAGGGTGCTCCCCGGCCGGTTGCGTGGCCGGGGGCTGATCACGGTGCGGCCGCGGTAATTCCCCTGGGAGGACCGATGGAGAAGAGAGTTCGCGTCATGGCTGACTACGGATGCCATCCCTTGTGGCTCTTCGGGGAAGACCTGGGTGACGCAGATCCGCGAGACACCCGATTCGGCCTTTCCGGCGAGCTGGCCGATCGGCTGGATGCGTGGGCCCGGACGTACGAGGGGATCCTGGTGTTCGACGATCCGGTCCGATCTGGCTTCCCGTCACCCGAAGCAAAGTCCCGATGGGTGGACGAGGGACACGTGATTGCCACTGACTTGGCTGCCGAACTGGGAGCCGATTGGACGGTTCACTACTTCGACTGTCTCCGGGGAAGGGTGTCGGACATCCAGCTGGCGAAGTGAGGCACTGGGACGAAGTCCGCACCCCGTAGCCGTCGGCCCTCGCACGGGGAGAGTCTCATCGTCCAGGCGTGCCGCCGAGCGGCGCGTACGGGGACGCGTCGCCACGCACGCCCCTGGCTCACCGTTCGTCACGTCTTGCGACGCGCAGCTCCCGCCCCCCGGGTTCCGGGAGCCGTGCCCGGCCCCAGGGAGTCGATGAGAGGGAGGGGGTGGCCGGCGGCCTGGAGCGGGGCCCGGACGTCTCGGTCGAGGTCGGGCAGGTAGCCGAACAGGACGTCGGCCGGACCGCCGATCTCGACCTTTGCGCACGCGGCGGGCAGCAGGAGCGTCTCGGCCCGGCCGAGTTCGCCGCTCCACGTGCCCGTCCGCACCCGGACCGGGGCACCGACGTTGGAGAGGATCTGCGCGGTGGCGAAGGAGTGGCGCAACGGCTCCGCGGTCCCGGCGCGCCAGCGTTCGAGGGCGAAGTACGGGCCGGCGCAGAGGAAGACCCGTTCCACCCCATCCCCGACGGCGATGCTCAGTCCGGGCGTGAAGTCCGGCCGTGTCTCCAGGTCGACCTCCTGCATCAGCATGTCGAGGTGGGAGTGGAAGTCCGCGTCGTCCACCGGGGAGCCGTCCTCCATGTTCCAGCGCATCGCGTGCTGCTGGATGTCGGACGTCTGCTCTATCTCGTAGACGAGGGTGTCCGGTCCGAAACTGTGCGGGGTGCCGCCGGGTACGTACAGCGTCTCCCCCGCGCGCACGGGCAGGCGCCGCAGGACGGAGTCGAACTCCTGCGCCTCCAGCGCGGCGCGCAGCCGCTCGCCCGTCACACCGGCCTTGACACCGCACAGGGCGGTCGCGCCCGGAGCGGCGTCCAGGATGTGCCACGCCTCGGTCTTGCCGTTGGGGCTGCCCTCCAGCCGCCGGGCCGCCTCGTCGTCGGCGTGCAGATGGACGGGCAGGGAACCGGTGGCGTCGAGGAACTTGGTCAGCAGCGGGAAGCGGGAGCCGGACCACCCCGGGCCCATGAGTTCCCCGGGGTGATCGGCGACCACACGGCGCAGGGACCGGCCGGCCGGCGGCCCGTCGGTCACGACGCTGCCGGAGCCGTCGACGTCGCTGCACTCCCAGGTCTCCGCGATGCTCCAGTCCGGCAGTCCCGTCTTGCCCAGGCGGCGGGCGATGGCGTGCCCGCCGAACACCAGCGGCCTCGCCGTGACGGAGAGCCGGAGCGGGTACGCGAGCGTCCGGCCGGTGTTCACAGGATCGGCTGTCCGCCGGTGACCGCGATCCGGGCCCCGGAGACGTAGCTCGCCTCGTCCGAGGCGAGCAGTACGTAGACCGGCGCCAGTTCGGCCGGCTGGCCCGGCCGGCCCAGGGGCACCTGCGATCCGAAGCTCTCCACCTGCTCCGGCGGCATGGTCGCCGGGATGAGCGGTGTCCAGATGGGTCCGGGGGCGACGCTGTTGGCGCGGATGCCCTTGGAAGCCAGCATCTGGGCGAGCGAGCCGACCATGTTCGCGATGCCCGCCTTGGTGACGTCGTAGGGCAGGAGCTGCGGGGGCGGACTGTCGGAGTTGACCGACGTGCTGCCGATGATCGACGCTCCCGGGGGCATGTGCGGGACGGCGGCCTTGGTCAGGTGGAAGAAGGCGCTGAGGTTGATCGCCAGCGTGCGGTCCCACTCCTCGTCGGGGATGTCCTCGATGGAGTCGCGGGTCATCTGGAACGCGGCGTTGTTCACCAGCACGTCGATCCGGCCGAACTCCTCCACGGCCTTGCCGACGACCGACCGGCAGTGCGCCGGGTCGGCCACGTCCCCGGGAACCAGGACGCACCGGCGGCCGGCTTCCCGCACCCACCGCTCCGTCTCCCGCGCGTCCTCGTGCTCGTCGAGGTAGGAGACCAGCACGTCCGCGCCCTCACGGGCGTAGGCGATCGCCACCGCACGGCCGATCCCGCTGTCCCCGCCCGTGATGACCGCGGCCTTGCCCGCCAGCCGTCCGGATCCCCGGTAACTCTCCTCACCGTGATCGGGCCGCGGTGTCATTTCGGCGGTGTCGCCCGGCGGGACCTGTTGCTGACGAGGCTGGGACATGGGCAGCTCCCTGAGATCGTTCGAACGCGCGCGGCCCGTTGCCTGGGGGACCGGCGCCCGGGGGTGATGCGAGGCGGCGGGTACCCCGTCGCGCCCGTGTCCACCCCGGCGCACTCGCTCGCACCCGTCTCGGCCCGCTCGCCGCTTCCGGCCCGGCCCCGCGGAGCGCGGGCGGCAGCGTCGCCGATCCCGTGCCGCGGTGTGTCCGCCGGCCGGGCGGGTACCCAGGCGGGGCCGTGGGCGCGCTCCTTCCCGCACGTCCGCGCGAGGAGTGAGGGAGAGTGGGTCATGACACGCCAGGGGCCGCCGGAGGCCGAGGACAGGGCCGGGCGCCTGCGCGAAACCGCCTCGGACGTGTTCGGCTGGGACACGCTCCTGCCCGAACAGCTCACGGCCATGGAATGGGTGCTGGAGGGCCGGGACGTCCTCGTGGTCATGCCGACCGGCTCCGGCAAGTCGGCCGTCTACCAGGTCCCCGCTCTGCTGCTCGACGGACCGGTCGTGGTGGTCTCACCGCTGCTGGCGCTCCAGCGGGACCAGATCGCCGGTCTGCCGGACGACTCCCGCGTCCCCGGCGCGGTCGCCGTCAACTCGGACCTCGACGCGGCCACGACGGAGGCCGCCTGGCAGGCCGTGGGTCGGGGGGAAGCCCGTTACCTGTACCTTGCGCCGGAACAGCTGGCCAAGGACGAGGTGACCGAGCGGCTCGCCGAGGCACGTCCCTGCCTGTTCGTGGTGGACGAGGCCCAGTGTGTGTCCTCCTGGGGGCACGATTTCCGCCCCGACTACCTGCGCCTGGCCCAGGCCGTACGACGGGTGGGCCGGCCACCGGTCCTGGCGCTGACGGCGACCGCCGCTCCACCCGTGCGCAGGGAGATCACCGAGCGGCTGGGCATGCACCGCCCGCGTCTGATGATCACCGGGTTCGACCGGCCGAACATCCGGCTGGAGGCCTGCCGCTTCCAGAGCGAGGACGACCGGCGCCGGGCCGTGGTCGAGCGGGCCGCCGCCGAGCCCAAGCCCGGCATCGTGTACGCGGCGGCCCGCAAGGACTGCGAGTACTACGCACGCGAACTGGGGTCGCTGGGGCTGGCGGCCGAGGCCTACCACGCCGGGCTGCGCGCCCGCGAGCGCGCCCGGATCCACGACGCCTTCCTGTCCGGCGCGGCCGACGTCGTGGTGGCGACCTCGGCGTTCGGGATGGGCATCGACAAGGAGGACGTCCGCTTCGTCCTGCACGCCTCACTGCCGGGATCCCTTGATGCCTACTACCAGGAGATCGGCCGCTGCGGCAGGGACGGCCGCCCCGCACTCGCCGTGCTCCACCACCGGCCGCAGGACACCGGGATGCAGACCTACTTCGCCGGCCGCGCTCCGAGCCGCGGCACCGTCCAGGACGTGGCCGAGGCCGTTCACCACCACCGGGGGGAGCCCGCCGGCCTGGACGGACTGCGTGAGGAGACAGGCCTGTCCAGGAACCGGGTGACCGCGGCGGTGAACCTGCTGGAGGAGGCGGACGCCGTCGCGACGGGGGACGACGGCCAGGTGCGGCCGGTTCCCGGCGTGTCGGCCGGTCGAGCGGCCGAACAGGCGACTCGGGCGGCGCAGGCGCACCGCCGCACCGACCGGTCGCGGGTCGACATGGCCCGGGCGTTCGCCGAGACCACCGGTTGCAGGCGCCGCTTCCTGCTCGGTTACTTCGGCGAGGAGTACGTGCCGCCGTGCGGGAACTGCGACAGATGCGACGAGGACCGCTCCGAGAACGCGGCGACGGAACCGGCCGCCCATCCCGACGCGGCTTCGTACCCCGTCGGGAGCGAGGTACGGCACCGGCAGTGGGGCGAGGGAACGGTGCTGAGCCAGGACCGGGACCGCATCACCGTCCTGTTCGACCAGGCCGGATACCACACGCTGTCCCTGGCGGCGCTGGCCGAACAGCAGGGGCTGCTGACGGTGGCGCGCCGGCCGGGGGACCAGGGGACGGCGCCGTGACGCGCGGCGCGGCGAGAAACGGAGCCCCCTCGGCCGTGCCGCGAGGCGGTCCGGGCACGGCGGTCGGGGGAACGCGCGACAGGACGCGGCCCGAGTACGACGGGAGGGTCCCGAGTATGACGGGAGGGTGTGGGATGACCTCGGCAGTGGGAGAGCGGCGTGAGGGCCGCGGCAGCAGGGGAGCGGCAGGATGACCTCTTCCGAACACCCCCGCGGCATCAGGACGGAGGCCGCGGCCGGCTGACCGCCGGGCCGCACGTGCCATGGTTCGCACGAAGCAGTACGCCGTCGCCGCCTGCGGACAGTGGACCGAGGAAGAGGAGGGCCGCCGCCGGCTGCCGGCCGGCGAGGTCCACGCCTGGGAACCGGGTCGCAACGAGACGGTGTGCGGCCTCTCGCTCAGCCGTTCCCGGCTGACCCGCTTCCCGCACATCACCTGGACCGACACGTTCCCGGCATCGGGCGGTGCGGCCGACCGGGTACGGCGCGTCTGTCCGCGGTGCGCCTCCGTCGCCGGGCGCCGCGGCGGCGACGCGCGCCCCAGGTGGCAGCGCACCCGCCCCCGGCCGTGACCGGGGGCCGTCCGCCGCCTCCGGCCCTCCCGGGGTCCGTCTGGCCGCGGGCGGGAGCCCGTCCGCACCGGCGCGGGTCGCCTGCCCTGGAACGACCGCCACAGAGTCCCGTCCCGGCACGGGCGAGGAACCGGTGTCCGGGCGGCCGGGGACGCACGACGACGGTGGGGTGTCCCCGCCGACGTGGACGCCGCCACACACCGCGGAACTCGCCGTCCACGCCCCGCGGGCCGGTAACGGCGAGGGGCGGGGCGTCGCGGGGCGCCCGCCCGTCAGTTCGCGCGGTCGGCGAAGCCCTCGGGCAGTTCCTCCGGGCCCACCGCGACGACGCTCTCGTCGTTCTCCCCCACGTACTCGAACAGGGTGATGCGCGCGAACTCGGGGACGACGTAGATCGGATAGGTCGGGCCGGCGTCCCGGTAGGCGCGCATCTCGTCCAGGTGCTCGTTCTGGAAGAGGACGGTCCTGCTGCCGTCCTGCTCGATCCACTGCGGGAAGAATATGGTGCCGTGCAGGACCCGCCGACGGGGCAGCACGTTGACGACCACGGAAGTGCCGGTCGGCTCGTTCCAGGAGACCTTGTAGACGTCGTCGCCGAGCTGGACCAGGTCGACCTGCTGGTCCTTCACCCAGCGGCCGCCGACCATGCCGGAGTGGATGCGGTAGTCGATGGTGGTGGCGTTCTTCACGTACATCTCGTACTGCCAGCCGTTGGCGTACGTGTAGATGAACCGGTGCCCGACGACGCCGGACAGGTCCTGCGGCGGGACGGGGTTCTCGACGGTGGTCGTAGGGGTCATGTGTGCAGTGGTCATGGTGGTGCTCCTCGTAGTGCTCGGCGGCGGCCGTCCGGTGTCCGGTTCACACCGGTGGCGCACTGCCTAGAAACTATTTTGACACAAAAATGTGCGGGAGCAAAAGCCCCTGGTGACGGTCCACAATGAGGGCATGCGCGACAGGGAGAGCACAGGGGACGGGGAGTTCGGCGGAGAGGCCGCGCGGGTGGCGGTCGCGCTCGGGGGACTGCTGGGGCCGTTGCGACGTGCGGTCCTGCGCGCCACCCGCAGTGCCGAGGGGCTGCCGGACCTGCCGGAGGCGCAGATCGAACTGCTGCGGGCGTTGTCCTCGTCACCGGAGGGCCTCAGTCCCGGCGCGGTGGCCGCGCGGTTGCGAGTGGCTCCCTCCACGGTGAGCAACCTGGTCCGGACGATGTCCGCCGCGCGGCTGGTCGAGCGTGTCAGGCCCGAGCACGACCAGCGGAGCGTGGTGCTCACCGCGTCGCGGGAATCCCTGGACCTTCTGGAGCGCTACGACCGGGCCAGCACGGCGGCGCTGACCCGGGTCGTCGAGGAGCTGCCCGACGTCGACCGCCTGGCCCTGAACGGGGCGCTGCCCGCCCTCGACCGACTGGTGGCCGCGCTGCAAGCGGCCCACGGCGCAGGCAACGGCACGACCGCATAGCGCCCGGGGTGCGCGGCGAGGGCGGCGGGTCCCGCCGGGCTCCTGACGTTCGTCGAGGAGTGTGGAGGTCCGGTCGCGGCGGTGGTGGTGGACAGCACCCCGCGCACCGGGCCGGCACCGCACGTCCTCGCCGCCTCGGACTCGGAGGGCTTCGCGGCCGTGGGCGTCGTCGCAACCCTCGTGCTCACCTACGACGTCGTACAGGGAGTCCAGCCCGGCGCGAAAGCGCCGGAGGACTGAGCCGCCGGGCCCCCGTGCGGCTCTTCCCCGACGCGCCCCTCACAGAGGACGCCTCCTCCACTCTGCTGTGGGCCACGGGACGCATCGACAGCCCCGAACGAACCCGTTCTGAGAACTGGCGCTGGTACGGTGCCCGCCGCCCGTCCCGGTGACCCGGCTCCCGGCCTCCCGGACGCCGGCGACGCCGGACGCTGCGCGCAGGGGCCGCCGGCCCGGGGTGGCGTAGTCGGGACCGTGAGGGGTTACTCGGCAGGTATGGCGAAGCTGCATCTTCCAGGGCGGAAAGCGCCCCACGACAGCGACGATCCGTCGGCCCACCAGGTGCCGGCGCCCGAGGAGGCCGGGCCGGGGCCCGAGGTGGAGCGCCGGGCACCGGACACGCCGACCGAACTGCCCAAGCGGGCCTGGGGCCGGGTGCTCAAGGGGGCGCTGCGGGAATTCAAGGACGATGAGCTGACCGACCGCGCGGCAGCCCTGACGTACTACGCGGTGCTGTCCCTGTTCCCGGCGCTGCTCGTGCTCGTGTCCCTGCTGGGCATCACCGGCAGGTCCACGACCGACGCGGTCCTGGCCAACGTCAGAAAACTCGCTCCCGGCTCGGCCCGGGACATCATCACCCGGGCCGTGGAGCAACTGCAGAGCAGCGCCGGCGTCGGCTCCGTCATGGCCGTCGTCGGCATCGTGCTGGCGGTGTGGTCGGCCTCCGGCTACGTGGCGGCGTTCATCCGCGCCGCGAACGCCGTCTACGACATGCCGGAGGGCCGCCCGGTGTGGAAGATCGTTCCCGTGCGGCTGGGCGTCACCGTCGTGCTGATGGTGCTGGCGGTGGCCAGTGCGCTGATCGTGGTGTTCACCGGCGGTCTCGCCCGCCGCGCCGGTGCCGCCCTGGGCATCGGTGACATGGCGCTGACGGTGTGGACGATCGCCAAGTGGCCCGTCCTGGTGGTTCTGGTCACCGCCATGATCGCGATCCTGTACTGGGCGAGCCCGAACGCGAAGGTGAAGGGGTTCCGGTGGATCACTCCGGGTAGTTTCCTCGCCCTGGTGATCTGGATGATCGCCTCGGCCGGGTTCGCGTTCTACGTGGCGAACTTCGCCTCCTACAACAAGACGTACGGCACCATGGCCGGGGTCATCGTGTTCCTCGTCTGGCTGTGGATCACCAACCTGGCCATCCTCCTGGGCCTGGAGTTCGACGCCGAGACCGTACGCCAGCGATCCATCGCGGGCGGCCTGCCACCGGACACCGAGCCCTACACCCAGCCCCGTGACACCCGTAAGTGGGACGAGGACGACCGGCGCCGCCTGGGCGAGCGCTGACCTGCCCGATGATCTCGGGTATGGGGCTGGAGGATTTACAGGCCCTCCTCTTCAAGGGACCTGTGGCTTCAAGGGACCTGTGGCAGAACGGCGTGATCCGCCGGCGCGCCCCGGCGCTGGCAGCGACCACCAGCGCCGGACCCACGGGCGGTCGCCGCTCCCCACGGCGCTCCCGGATGACGGCTCCGCCCCGGGCGACGGCCTAGCGGTTGACCGACCGCATCCCCGCCTCGTCGTACCGTTCACCGGCCGCCTGCGGCAGCTCCGCGTCGATGCGGTGCAGGTCCTCCGCGGTCAGCTCGATGCCGACCGCGGCGGCGTTCTGCTCCAGGTAGCCGCGGCGCTTGGTGCCCGGGATCGGCACCAGATCCTCGCCCTGCGCCAGCACCCAGGCGATAGCGAGCTGGGCAGGCGTGACGCCCTTCTCGGCCGCGATCTCCTTGACCTTCGCCGCCAGCCGCAGGTTCGCCTCCAGGTTGGCGTCCGTGAAGCGCGGGTGGCGCCGGCGGAAGTCGTTCTCGTCCAGTTCGTCCGGGGAGCTGAAGCGGCCCGCGAGGAAGCCGCGTCCGAGCGGCGAGTACGGCACGAACCCGATGCCCAGCTCCCGGCAGGCCGGCAGCACCTCGGCCTCCACGTCGCGCGTCCACAGCGAGTACTCGCTCTGCACGGCGGTGACGGGGTGCACGGCGTGGGCCCGGCGGATCGTCGCCGCGCTCGCCTCGCTCAGCCCGATGTGCCGCACCTTGCCCTCGGCGACCAGCTCGCCCAGCGCGCCGACCGTCTCCTCGATGGGCACGTTCGGGTCGACCCTGTGCTGGTAGTACAGGTCGATGTGGTCGGTGCCCAGGCGTTCCAGCGAGCCGTGGACCGAGCTGCGCACATGCTCGGCGGAGCCGTCCTGACGGCCGATGCTGCTCATGTCGCCCGGTACGGCGTCGTCCATCCGGTAGTTGAACTTGGTCGCGATGACGTACTCGTCGCGGTGCCCCCTGATCGCCTCGCCGACCAGGGACTCGTTGGTGAGCGGACCGTACATCTGGGCGGTGTCGATGAAGGTGATGCCGAGTTCGAGGGCCCGCCGGACGGTCGCGATGCCCTCCTCCCGGTCGGTGGTGCCGTAGAAGGCGGACATCCCCATGCAACCGAGCCCGATGGCCGATACCTGGAGGTCCCGCAGACTGCGCTCCCGCATGAAGGTCCTTTCCCGCACTCTCGTTCGTCGTCCGTCCGGCGCGAGGGCCTTCTTCCGGCCGGCGGCCGGCCCCGCCCCCCGCATCCTGCGCCAGGCACGTCGCTCCGCCGCCCCGGCACGCCGGACGTCTGCGACGGTACGAGCTGAAGCGCGCTCGAAGTCAAATCACGCCTCGCGGTGCCTTCCCGGAGGCGAAACCCAGGTCCGGGTACACGGCCTCGGCCGACACCGCGTTCTGGTGCTTCACGGTCGACCCCGGGCGGCGCCGGAAGGGGTTCAGGAGCAGGAGAGCGTGACGCCGGCCATGCGAGGGGGATCACATCCTAAAGAGGGTCGTACATGTGGAAGCCCCCTAAAAGGGCATTTTTGTCTCTAAATGGCTCTCTAGAGCATTTTCTCCGTAGGTGCGTAGTAGGTCACATCATTGCGTCCCGGGCCGGCCGCCGCTAACCATGGTTGTCGTCGCTGCGAGCCGGACGCCCGGACGCCGGTGACTCCCTGTGGGGCCTGCTGCGTGATCGCGGCTGCCCCGACGCCGCCGCGAGCACGACAGCGGCCGGCAGTGATGCTGCCCCCTACGGAAGGTTTCCTCCGCATGACCATGACCACCCGCACCGCCCGCCTGCGCTCCCTCGGTCTCACCGGCCTCGCCACGACCGGCGTCGCGGCCGTCGCCCTGACCCTGATGCCGACCGGCGCGCAGGCCGCCGACATGACGACGCGGGTGCCCGCCGCCGGCGCGGCCAAGGCCTCCACCCACACCAGCCACTCCGCCGACCGGCAGAAGGCCGGCGGCGGCAGCAATCTCGACGGCTGGATCACCGAGTCCTTGAAGGTCATGAAAGCCAAGGGAATCCCGGGCAGCTACGAGGGCCTCAAGCGCAACATCATGCGTGAGTCCGGCGGCAACCCCAACGCCCAGAACAACTGGGACGTGAACGCCAAGAACGGTGTCCCGTCCAAGGGCCTGCTCCAGGTCATCGACCCCACCTTCAACGCCTACCACGTCGCCGGTACCCCGCAGAGCATCACCGACCCGGTGGCGAACATCACCGCGGCCGCCAACTACGCCGCCCACCGCTACGGTTCCATCGACAACGTCAACTCCGCCTACTGACCGGGCCGTCCGCCCAGGGCGTCTGCTCACGGTCCGGACGTGGACGGACCTGGCCGGTCCGACGGGCAGCGGTCCGGGATTCGTCCGCACCGGACGGACCGCACCGGACGGACCGCCCCGCCCACGTCCTACGACGCGGTGTCCGCCTCCCGTGTGCCGATCGGCCGGGTCGTACGGCCGAGGTAGGTGAGCGGTCCGGGATCGCCGACCGGCAGGACCGAGAAGCCGAGCCGGTCGTAGAAGGCGCGGGCGGCGGTGTTGGCGGTCAGCATCCCGAGATGGACCCGCTCCACACCGCCTTCGGCCAGGGCGGCCAGGAAGGTGTCCATCAACTCCCGCCCGTATCCAGCCCGTTGGTGGCTCGGGAGCAGGTCGATGTGCAGGTGGGCCGGATGGTCGGCGATCTCGGGCACGAGCATCCGCTCGGGAGTGTGCATCAGGTGCAGCATCATCTCGGTGGGGGTGCTCGCCTCGCCGGCCGGGGCGGGATAGCGGTCGGCCAGCCGGGGCAGCCACTCGTCCCGGAAACGCCGTACGAAGGTGGGGGTGTCCGCCGTGCCGAGGACGTACCCCACCGCGCGGTCGCCGTCGTCCACCACGAACGCCAGCTCAGGCTCCAGCTCGGCGTAGGGCGCGGCGAAGATGTTGGGCAGCAGGTCGAGGTCCGGGTGGACGTGCCGGGAGTCGCCCCCGTTCTCGGCCGTCCGCACGCAGATGTCGAAGAGGGCGTCGCGGTCGCTGGGACGGTAGGGCCGGATGAGTGCGCGAGACGTAGCCATGGGGGACATGCTGCACCGCGCGGGAGCGCTCCCACAACGTGCTCCGGTGAAAGCTTCCAGCGCGCCGTCGTTCCCCGGGCGCGCAGGCCGGGCGGAGACCCGGCCTGCGGGGGCGAGCGGAAGGTCACCCTGCCGGTCCCAGGCCGGGACCGGGCACGCCGCCAGTGACCGGCGACCTGCCGGACGTCAGGTCACGCGCGTTCGCCGGGTACGCGAGGGAACGCCTGCGCAGGCCGGCCGAGGGAGCCCACCGCCTCGGAGGCGAGCCGACGCTCAGGGCCGGGGTCGCGCGCACCGCGCACCGCGCAGGCGAGGCCCGGACTCCCCGCGCGAACCCGCCACCACGCAAGCCGGCCGCCTCCCACGGCGGACGGGGGGCTCACGGTTCCGGGAGGGCGGAACTCCGCCGCGGCAGGGTCTCCAGGACGGCCGCCACCACCTGCGCGGGCGTGCGGCCGTCGGTCGGCACGTGGCAGGCCGCCACCTCCTCGTACAGGGGGCGTCGGGCCCGGGCCAGTGCGGCCCAGCGCCCTGCCGCGTCGCCCGCCAGCAGGGGGCGCGTCCCCTCGTCCGCGAGGCGCCGTACGGCCTCCGTCCCGGCCATGGTCAGCCAGACCACGTGCCGTCCGGCCAGCAGCGACCGGGTGTCCTGCTCCAGGACCGCGCCGCCGCCGAGCGAGAGGACGCCGTCGTGCTCGGCCAGCGCCACCCGCACGGCTTCCTTCTCCAGCGCCCGGAACCCCGCCTCGCCGTGCTCACCGAACAGCTCCGCGACGCTTTGCCCCTGATCGGTGACGAGATCGTCGTCGGTGTCCCGGTGCGCCACCCCCAGCCGCTCGGCGAGCAGGCGGCCCACCGTGGACTTGCCCACGCCCATCGGCCCCACCAGCACCACCCGCGGCCCCGTGGCCACCGGCCGCGGCACTGCCCGCAGGTGCGGCTGCGGCACTGCCCGTGGCCGCGGCGCCGTCCGTGACTCCGGCCGCGGCCGCTCGCCGTCGTGCCGGGTGCCCGCCGTCAAAGACCCCCCTTCGTCGTACGGTCCCGCCGATCCCGGCCGGCCGATCACCGCACCGTCATGCCGTCGAGGTACGACCGCACGTTGCGGCGGGTCTCGGTGACGCTGTCCCCGCCGAACTTCTCCGCGACCGCGTCGGCCAGCACCAGCGCGACCATCGCCTCCGCCACGACGCCGGCGGCCGGCACCGCGCACACGTCGGACCGCTGGTGATGGGCCCGCGCCGGCTCGCCGGTGGCCACGTCCACCGTCCTCAACGCCCGCGGCACCGTCGCGATCGGTTTCATCGCCGCCCGCACCCGCAGCAGCCCGCCCGTGCTCAGACCGCCCTCCGTCCCGCCCGAGCGCCCGGAAGCGCGCCTGATGCCCTCCGGCGTGCTCACCATCTCGTCGTGCGCCCGGGAGCCCGGCACCCGTGCCAGGCCGAAGCCGTCACCCACCTCCACGCCCTTGATCGCCTGAATGCCCATGAGCGCCGCCGCCAGCCGGGCGTCCAACCGCCGGTCCCAGTGGACGTGCGAACCCAGCCCCACCGGCACACCGTGGGCCAGCACCTCCACCACACCGCCCAGGGTGTCGCCTTCCCTGTGGGCCCGGTCGATCAGTGCCACCATCGCCTTCGAGGCGTCCGCGTCCATGCAGCGCACCGGGTCCGCGTCCAGTACGGCCACGTCGGCGGGGGAGGGGTGCACGCCGTCGGGCGCCCTGGCTCCGCCCAGCTCGACGACATGGCTGACGATCTCGACACCGGCCGTCTCCCTCACGTACGACCGGGCCACCGCGCCCAGCGCCACCCGCGCCGCCGTCTCCCGCGCCGAGGCCCGCTCCAGGACCGGGCGGGCCTCGGCGAAGCCGTACTTCTGCATCCCCGCCAGGTCCGCGTGCCCCGGCCGCGGCCGGGTGAGCGGCGCGGCCCGGGCCGACCCCGCCGGCACCTCGGCTGCGACCGGGTCGGCCGCCATCACCCGCTCCCACTTCGGCCACTCCGTGTTGCCCACCATCACCGCCACCGGGGAGCCCAGGGTCAGCCCGTGGCGCACCCCGCCCAGGAACGTGACCTCGTCCCGCTCGAACGTCATCCGCGCGCCGCGGCCGTGGCCGAGCCGTCGGCGCGCCAGGTGGTCCGCCACCGTCGCGGTGGTGATGGGCACACCGGCGGGAAGGCCCTCCAGCGTCGCGACGAGTGCGCGACCGTGGGACTCGCCCGCGGTGAGCCAGCGCAGTCTGCTCACCGCCGCTCCCCTGCTCCGGTGCGCGGGTTCCGGGCGGCCGCCGGCGCGGGCCGTACGGGGCCGGTGCCCGGGCCGCCTTCCGGGTCACCGCCCGCGGTGGTCCGGGGGGCGATGATGCCGCTCGCGAGTGTGCCGATCAGGCGGACGCCGTCCTCGGTGAGCAGCGACTCGGCGTGGAACTGCATCGAGGCGAAGTGCGGTCCGCGCAGTGCGTGCACCTCGTCGGTCCCCGGGTCCCGGCTCACGCGTACCGTGCCGACCCCGGCGCGGTGGATCTCGTCCGCGGGGCTGCGGGCCGCGAACGTGTTGTAGAAGCCGACGCGTTCACGGCCGCCGAAGAAGTCGATCTCCCGCTGGACGCCCTGGTGGGGGACGTCCCGGCGGACCAGCGGCAGGCCCAGCCGGGTACTGAGCACCTGGTGGCTCAGACACACGGCGAGGAACGGACTGCGGTCCCGGAGCAACCGGTCGACGGCACCGCGCAGATGGGCGATCTTCGGGTCCGCCGCCGCCCTGGGGTCGCCGGGCCCCGGCCCCATGACGACGAGGTCGTGGCCGGTGAGGGAGTGGGGTTCGTCGAAGCGACGCACCGTCACCTCCAGCCCCAAGGAGCGCAGTTGGTGGTCGAGCATCCAGGTGAAGGTGTCCTCGGCGTCGACCACCAGTACCTTGCGGCCCGCCAGTGCGGGCAGCGGATGGCGCCGGGCGGTGTCCTTGGCCAGCCAGAACCCGGCGAGCGTCGCATTGCGCCGCTCTAGCACCGCCCGGATCCGCGGATGCGCGGCGAAGCGCGGTCCCGTCGTCCGCGCACCGTCCGCGGCCCCCTCGGCGCGGGACGCGGCCGGGGCGCCGGAGCGCAGGGCGGCGAGCAGACCGGCTGCCTTGGCCCGGGTCTCCGCGACCTCGGAGGCCGGGTCGGAGTGGCGTACGAGGGTGGCGCCGACGCCGATCCGCAGCCGGCCCCCGGCGTCGATGTCGGCGGTCCGGATGAGGATCGAGGAGTCCAGCGCGGGCGCGCCGGTCGTGTCGCGTCCCAGGAGGGCGAGGACGCCGCTGTAGTAACCGCGGCCGTGCGGCTCGTACCGGCTGATGACCCGGCAGGCGCTCTCCAGCGGGCTGCCGGTGACCGTCGGGGCGAACAGGGACTCGCGCAGGATCAGCCGCGGGTCCAGCGTGCTGGTGCCCTCGATGAAGTACTCGGTGTGCGCGAGCCGGGCCATCTCCTTCAGCTGAGGGCCCACCACCCGGCCGCCGTCCTGGCAGATCCGGGCCATCATCTTCAGCTCCTCGTCCACCACCATGTACAGCTCGTCGGCCTCCTTGCGGTCGGCGAGGAAACCGAGGAGACCGGTCAGAGTGGGGCCGGTGGCCGGATAGCGGTACGTGCCGCTGATCGGGTTCATGACGGCGGTGCCGTCGGTGACGCTGACGTGCCGTTCCGGGCTGGCTCCGACGAGCGTGCGCTCGCCGGTGTGGACGACGAACGTCCAGTACGCGCCCGTCTCCCCGAGCAGCAGCCGCCGGAACAGGGACAGCGCGCTGCGGTGGGTGCAGCCGGTGATGTCGGCCACGAAGGAACGCTTGACGACGAAGTTGGCGCCCTTACCGGTGCCGATCTCGTCCGCGACGACCCGGCGGACGATGTCCGCGTACTCGTCGTCGCGGACGTCGAAGTGCTCGCCGGTCAGCGTGATCGGATCGTCCGGCAGCCGCTGAAGCACCTCGGCGACCGGCAGGCGGCCCTGGCCCGTCACGGTCATCGCGAGGAGGGGAGCACCGTCGTCCACGTGGGCGAAGCCGCGTTCGCCGATCTGCCGGTAGGGGACCAGCGCGAGCACCTCGTGCCGGGCGGCGCCCGCGTCACCGGCCGCCGGCCGGGCGGGGAAGGGGAGATCGGCGAGGGTTTCCGGGGCGGACATGTCGCCGACGAGCACGTCCAGGGTGGCCGGGCCGGTCGCCTCCGGCCGGTGCAGCAGTGCGAAGGCCGGCGGCCGGGAGGCGAGCACCCGGTCGAGCAGTTCCGCGGCCGATGCCTTGGGCCCGGCCCCGGACGTCCGCCGCGCGCTCACGCGGCCGCCTCACGGGCGCCGGGCGCCGGACGGACACCGGCGGGCGTGGTGGCCCCGGTGAGCGAGCCGGTGGTGGTGACCACCGCGCAGCGCTGGGCCGCGTACTCCAGGGCGAGCCGGTGCCGGGCGGCGGAGAAGTCGCCGACCGCGTCCGCCACCAGGAACGGCTGGATGTCGTGGGTGAACGCCTCCACCGCGGTCATCAGCACCCCGACGTGCGCGTAGACGCCGCAGACGATGAGCTGGTCGCGGCCGTTGGCGTGCAGCCAGTCCAGCAGCCCGGAGCGGAAGAAGGCGCTGTAACGCCACTTGGTGAACACCGCGTCCTCCGGCGCGGGCGCCAGCGGCTCCACGACCTCCCGGTCGGCGGGGTCGACGCGCATGCCCGGCCCCCAGAAGTCCTTCAGCAGGCCGCGCTCGCCCTCGGTCATGCCGCCCGGCTGCGCGGTGTACGCCACCGGGAGGCCCAGCGCGACGGCCCGGCGCCGCAGTCGGGCGGCGTTGTCCACCAGCGGACGGCGGACGGCCTCGGGGAACGGGCGCAGGAAGTAGCGCTGCATGTCGTGGACGAGCAGGGCCGCCCGGCCCGGCTCCACCGTCCAGTGCGCGGTGTTGCGGGGCAGTTCGTGAGCCGAGGGCAGCGAGTAGGGCTCGATGGGGGGTATGCCCGCCATGAGGTTCCTTTCCTGGGACGTGCGGGATCCTGGGACTGCGGTGCGATGCGCGGTGCGCCGTGCGAGGCACGGGCCCGCGACGGCCGGGCGGGTGAGGCACCGGCGTCGGCGCGCGGCGGCGGGGCAGGGAGTCCACCCGGCGCCGGCGCCGGGGCCGGGGCAGGGCGGGTTCGGTGAGGTGCGGGTGGATGAGGCGCCCGAGTCAGACGGCGACGGGCGAGGCGCCCGCCCGGCTCGCCGACCAGGCACCGACCGCCGCGAGGGCCTGGGCCGGATTGAGCCGCGGGTCGCAGAAGGAGGTGTACGCCGTGCCGACCGTGTCGAGGGCCGACTCGTCCGCTACGCACTCGCTGACGTCGTCGGGGGTGGTCTCCAGGTGCAGCCCGCCCACGACACCCCCCTCGGACATGACCGCGGCCAGGAACCGTTCGATCTCCCGCGTGACCGTACGCACCAGACGGGTCTTGAGCCCGCCGGGAGCGGTGACGGTGTTGCCGTGCAGGGGATCGCTCAGCCAGATCACCGGGTGCCCGGCCGCACGCACCGCGGCGACCAGCCCGGGCAGCCGCTCGGCGACCGCGTCGGCGCCCATCCGGGCGATCAGGGTCAGCCGGCCCGGCGTGCGGGCCGGGTCGAGCCGCTCGCACAGTGCGAGCAGTTCCCCGGCCGTCATGGCGGGCCCCACCTTGCACGCCACGGGGTTGGTGACGGAGGCGAGCAGAGTGACGTGCGCGCCGTCGGTCTGCCGGGTCCGCTCCCCGATCCACGGCCAGTGCGTCGAGGTGAGCAGCAGACGCCCGTCCTCCCGCCGGCGCACCATGGGCAGCTCGTAGTCCAGCAGCAGCGCCTCGTGGCTGGTCCACACCGGCGCGCCGATGGGGGTGCTGCTGCGGGGGCCGTGCCAGCCGAGGTGGCGCATCACCCGGTGCGCGGCGTCGTAGCCGGTCAGAATGCGCAGCGGGTCGGGTCTGCGCGACTGCGCGTCCGGGGCGGGACTGTTGACCATGTGCCCGCGGTAGGAGGGGAGTTCGAGGCCGCCGACGCGCTCGAAGGGCTGCGAGCGGGGCTTGCCGTACTGGCCGGCGATCCGGCCCACGCGCACCACCGGCCGGCCGCTCTCCATCTCCAGGGCACCCGCCAGCATGTTGAGCAGGCCCGTCTTGCGCGCCACGTCGTCGGCGGTGCTTTCCGCGAAGTCCTCGGCGCAGTCGCCCGCCTGCATCACGTGGGCTTCGCCGGCCGCCACCCGGGCGAGCAGGGTGTGCAGCCGGTCCACGTCCTCGGCCGCCACCAGCGGGGTACGCCGCACGAGTGCGCCGCGGACCTCAGCCACTTGTGCGGTGTCCTCCCACGGCGGCTGATGAAGGGCCTTCTGGTCTTCGAGGTCGAGCAGTACGTCGTCCACTGGTTCTCCGATCACGGATCGTCGGCCTGGGCCACGGCCTTCGCGCGCCGTGTTCCATTCACGTGGGATCAAGAGCGGTGGACGGGGAAAAAGAAAAATGAGCAGGAGAAAACGGCGGTGACGCCGTGCTGGGCCTACCCCCGTCCGAAGGCCGACTCTCATCGGCACGACTGATCATGTCGGTGGGTGAATGCCGTGCCAATGATTTGCGCCGCGATGTGTCAGGTGTTCCGTGATCCGTCAAGTCCGGTGGTGACGCAGGGGTGAACGGAAAAAGTCAGGCGGCCGAATGCGGCCGCCTGACCGGCGACGAAATCAGATGGGAAATGCGGCAGGACACGGAAGGGCGGTCGAGACAGCGGAGACCGGAAAGGAGGAAAGAGGGAGAGGACCGGTCAGGACAGAACCTTTCAGGACACCCTCCGGTGGATTGCGGCGCACGCCACCGGACCGCGCTCCCTGATCCGGCCTGACGCTGACGAGGCCCCCTGGCGGGCGTGGCCGGCCAGGGCCACGATGGCGTGCGCCGCCGACGCCAGGGTGACGTGCCGGTGCCAGCCGCCGAAGGAGCGCCCCGTGAAGTCCCGGATGCCGACCTCCTCGGAGATCTCAGTGAAGTCCGCGCCGACCTTCTCGGTGAGCCCGGTCAGCCGCACCAGCAGGGCGGGCTGCACACCGGTCATGTTGGTCAGCCAGAGCTGGGTCCGTCCCCGTCCGCGCGCGTCCTCCACGCCGAGCAGGGCCAGTTCGCCCCGGCCCGCGGCCCACCCGCCCGGGTCCGGCAGGGCGACGCGGACGGTGGCGGCCAGGTGGGTGTGACGGGTGGTGTCCGCACGCGCGTCGCCCCGGTGGGCGGGCCGCCGCAGGTCCCGCGCCATCCCCATGATCTGGTCCGCGGGCATCGTCTGGCCCTCGCCGGCCGGCAGCAGCGGGTCGGTGACGGTCAGGGCCAGGCCGTCACAGGCCCGCACCAGCAACGGGATGCCCGAGTCCGCGAACTCCCTGAAGAGCGCGGCCGCGTGGACTTCGTCGCTGTCCACGACGAGCGGGCGCCGGGGCGGGTTCCAGCCGAGGAGCGTCTCGGCGCAGACCCTGGCGAGGGACTCCGTCAGGGTCTCCGGACCGGCTCCGTCGGGTATCGCGACCTGGCTGCGGCGCTGGTGGTCCCTGAGCCAGGTCCTGGGAAGGTGCAGTCGCCAGTTGACGGGCACCGTCACCTCTTCGGACGCCGCCCAGACACCGATGGCGCGCTGCGCGTTGAGCACTTGGCCGAGTGACGGGAAGAAGTGCCGGCCCACGCCCACGGAATGATGGCCGGACTTGGGGATGATCATGAGACGGGCCACCCAGGCCTGCGGGTGCGTCACGCCCGTCAGATGGTCCGCGAGCGCTCGCCGCATGGGCATCCAGTCCCATGTGGAGGACGACACGAAGTGGTGCAGGTTCTGTTCGGAGACGTCGTCGCCGAACAGCGCGGCGATGGCGCGGATGGATTTGCGTCCTTCGGCCTCCAGCAGCCCGCGTAAGTAATACAGAGCCTTGCGGTGCTGGTCGCTGCGGATCAGGGAGGCGAACAGACCAGGCGTCAGCTGGTCGAACACCACGTCACGCGGGTGTGGCGCCAGGGAGGGGAAAACAGCTCGTCCGGAGATCTCGGGGTGCACGTCGACGTAGGTCATGGGTCTCCTTGGGATCCGGTTGAGGCGCGCAAGACACGCACGCGAGTGCCACGGCGGGCAGTCGGGGTACGGGATTCGGCGACCTGGGGGAGTCAGCGCCGTGGGCGGGGACATCGGGCGGACCGCCCGGCGCGCACCGCCGGCGTCGCGCATGCCCGGGATCCGGGCGCCCTTCGCTCGACGCGCGATGCCATCCCCACCTCCATGAACCGTCGTGACGCCCTCCCACGAAAGCTCTGCCGACTGTAATGGTCGCCCACCGTGAGGACCACTGTACGGAGAGAGAGTGTCAAGTCGTCGACGAGTAAATTGACGCTCAAGCATCGGTCAAGTTCCTATCGCGCCAGTCTGGTGCGAGCGGCTGCCCCGTGGTGGGCTGCGGGGCGACCGGGTCGCGGTGAGGGTGCGCGCAGGCGGTGGTCGGCGGTGTCACCCGCGAGCGGCTGCCTCCCTGGCAGCGTCCTGCCTCACCGACGGCCTGTGAGCGATGTCCGGGGCCCACCACGGCCGCCGCCCGCCGCCTACCATCGGCCGTCGTGCTCCGCAGCCGGCCGTGCCCCGCCGTGTACCACCGGCCGTCGTGCTCCGCCACCGGCCGTGCCCCGCCGACTGACGCCGCGCCGTACTCCGCACCTGCCGGTACGCCTCCGCACCTGCCGGTACGCCTCCGCACCTGCCGGTACGCCTCCGCACCCGGCGGCGCGCCGCCTACGCGGCCGGCGCCTTCTCGCGCGGCACCCAGCGCACGGCGAGGTAGCCGAGCCCCAGTGAGAGCAGACTCGCGACGGCGATCGCCACGTGCATGCCGGAGACGAAGGCGTTCTTGGCGTCCTCGACAGCGGCCGCACTGAGTCCGGGCCGCTCCAAGGTCTCCGGCAGTGTTCCGGCGAGGTCGGGGCCGAGGAGCCGGAAACACACGGCGGCGAGGGAGCCCAGCAGGGAGATGCCGAGCGCGTTGCCGAGTTCGTTGCTCATCTCGGCGATGGAGGCCGCCGATCCGGCCCGTTCGGCGGGCACCGCCGCGACGGCCGTCTCGGCGACGAGGCTGAAGGACAGGCCGTAGCCGATGCCCGCGATCACGGTGGAGGCGACGAACGCCGTGACGCCGCCGAGAACCCCGGTGAGCAGCATCAGGGAGAGGCCGATGGCCATGGCGAAGTGCGAGGTGATCAGGGCGGCGCGCTTGCCGACGCGGTCGACGATCGCGGTGGTCCCGACACAGGTCACGGTGAGCACCGTCGCGCCGGGCACCGCCAGCAATGCCGCGCTCAGCACGCTGTGCCCGAGGACGGACTGGAGGTAGACGCCGCTGAGGTAGCCGGCGGCGGCCCAGGCCACCAGGGAGAGCAGGCCGGTGAGGATCGCGACGGTGAACACCCGGTCGCGGAAGAGCCGCAGGTCCAGCAGCGGCTGCGGCAGGCCGAACTGCCTGCGCACGAAGAGCGCCACGATCGCCACGCCGGCGATGCCGATGCCCAGCTGGGTGGGGGAGAGGCCCGAGGCGGCGGCCGACTTCACGGAGTAGACGGTCAGCAGGATGCCGACCGCGGACAGCAGCACGCTGAGCGCGTCCACCCGGCCGGGGCTCGACTCGCGCACGTCCTTGAGCAGGAAGGGCGCAAACGCGAGGAAGAGGATGACGACCGGGATGTTGATGAGGAAGACCGAACCCCACGAGAAGTGGTTGAGCAGCAGTCCGCCGACGATGGGGCCGATCGCGAAGCCGGCCGCGAAGGTCGCCGCGAAGATGCCGATGGCCTGGGCCCGTTGCTTGGGGTTGGGGAAGAGGTTGCTGATGATCGCGAGGCCGGAGGGCAGCAGCGTCGCGCCGCCGAGCCCCATGAGCGCCCGGCAGCCGATGAGGACCTCCGGGGTCGGCGAGAGCGCCGCGCCCACCGAACCGGCCCCGAAGACCGCGGCGCCCGCGAGGAGGAACTTGAGCCGGCCGTAGCGGTCACCGAGATTGCCGAACGCGATGAGCAGCGACGCGACCACGAAGCCGTAGATGTCGAGGATCCACAGCGCCTGGTCCGTGGTGGGGGTGATCGCGGAGGTGATGCTCGGCATCGCGAGGTAGAGCACGGAGCCGTCCATCGCGACGAGGGCGACCGGGCCGAGCACGATCAGCAGGCCCAGCCAGGCGCGCCGGTCGGCGCGCTCCGCGACTAAGTCCAGGGAAGTCACAGGGAACCTTTCAGGAGGCGGTGCGCGGTGGCGCGCACCGTGGTCGTCTCGTTCGGCATACGATGCGTACGATGTACGCACAAGGGTGTGCGAAGGGTGCGCGAGGCGCGTCGGAAAGGGCGTCCGGCGGGTGCCGGACGGGCGTGTGTGCCGTACGCGAGACATCTTTGCGTACGGTGTACGCGTGTGAGTGCGTACAGTGTACCCACACCGCTGGTTAGACTACAGCATGGCCATCAAGACGCAAGGCCGTCAGGCGAGTTCACCAGGGCTCACCCGGCGCGCCATCATCAACGCCGCCATCCGTATCGCCGACGCCGAAGGCATCGCGGCGCTGTCCATGCGCCGGCTCGCGAACGACCTCGACTCGGGCGTCATGTCCCTGTACCGGCACATCGCCAACAAGGACGAACTGCTCACCGCGATCACCCGCGCGGTCTGCGAGGAGCACCCCTATCCGACCCCCGCCCCGCCGCGGTGGCGCGACGCGGTCCGGCTCGCGGTCGCCCTCGACCGCGAGGTCTACCGCAAGCATCCCTGGACCCTGGTCACCCAGGCCTCCGCCCGTCATTTCAGCGACACGACGTGTCTGGACTGGATGACGGACGCCCTGGCAGGCCTCACGGACGACCCGCAACTGGCCCGCACGCTGACGCTGACCGTGTGGTCCTACGTCCAGGGCGCCTCGATCCAGAGCGTCGCGCAGCAACTGCTCCCCGGGGACGACGAGCCCGCGCAGTCACCGATCCGGCCCACCGAGGCCGATGTCGACGCGGGTCTCGAGGTACTCCTCGACGGGCTCGAACGACAGGCGAAGCGAGCGTGACGGGTGAGTGACACCGGGGAACAGCAGACCTGATGGGCCGTCAGCTGGCTTCACTCGTACGGCCCTTGATCGTGTCCTCCCGGTGAGGGCGTCGTTCTCGGGGACATGACCCGAACGACCCCCCGCCCCCTCGCATGGCGAGACGGCGAGACGCCCACCGCCGCGGACCTCGTCCCGCTCGCCTTCATGGGATTCGCCCACTTTACGGCCATGCAGGTGCGCGACAGCCGGATCCGCGGACTCGACCTCCACCTGGAGCGGCTGCGCCGCGGCTCGCTCGAGCTGTACGGCCACGCCCTCCCCGACGAGCAGGTCCTGGCCCAGCTCCGCCTGGCGCTGAAGGAGGCGCCCGCCGACACCTCGCTCGTGGCCACGTGCTACCTCCCGGGCGGCGAGTTCACGGCGGCCGGCCCCGAGACCGCTCCGGCCCTGCTCATCCGCACCGCACCGCCCTCCGACGGCCCCGAGGGGCCGCTGGCCCTGATGGCGGTACCGCACGAACGCTTCCTGCCGTCCGTCAAGCACGTCGGCGAACCGGCCAAGACGTACTTCCTGCGGCAGGCCGCCGCACAGGGCTTCGACGACGCCGTCTTCCTCGACCGCCGGGGACGGCTGAGCGAGGCCTCCATCTGGAACCTCGCCTTCTGGGACGGCTCGGCCGTGGTGTGGCCCACCGCCGAGATGCTGGGCGGCATCACCATGGGCATCGTCCGGCGGCAGCTCGCCCGCCTCGGCGTCCCGCAGCGCGAGGCGGAACTGACCGTGGACGACCTGCCCGGGCTGGCCGGCTGCGCGCTGCTGAACTCCTGGACCCCCGGAGTCGCCGTGCACCGCATCGACGGAGTACGGCTGCCCGAGGCACAGGCGTTCCTCGACCTCCTGCACGACGCCTACGAGCGCGAACCCCTCACCGCGCTCTAGCGTCCCGTTCATTCCCTGTATCAACCGGCCCAGGGCTCCCGCGCGGCACACCCGCGGGAGCCCCACTCGCCCACCGGCCCTTGCTTCGGCCCCGTTATCTTCTTCGCGGTCCTGCAAGAGGGCCGCTGGCCTCCGGGCCCGGTATGACTGTTGCCCCCTGTCGAGTGGATGACCTGGGGGGTGG
>NZ_JBEYJA010000031.1:0-92868 GCF_040703815.1 Streptomyces sp. NPDC006743
CCTCCAGTACCGGCCAGGCACCCTCGACGGTTTCATAGTGGGCACCGGCCTGGCTCTCGACGAACCGGCGTCACCCTGACAAGCCGAAGTCAGTAACGAGTGCGTTGCCTCCCGTCCGCCCACCCTTGACGCCCCCTTCATCCCGGGCTTAGGTTCCTGGCACTCGAACAGTAAACTTTCCTAACAGTGATCCTCAGTGATCTTCCAGTGCAGGGGGCGGGACGCATGGCAGGGACCACCGGCACGCCGGGCACACCGGGCACCCCGCGTGTCCTGCGCGCCATGAACGACCGGGCCGCCCTCGACCTGCTGCTGGAGCACGGGCCGCTGTCGCGCACCCGCATCGGCAAGCTCACCGGACTGTCCAAGCCGACCGCCTCGCAGCTCCTGGCGCGCCTGGAGGCCGCCGGGCTGGTCCTGGCGACCGGGACCAGCGAGGGCCGGCCGGGGCCGAATGCGCAGCTGTACTCGGTCAACCCGGCCGCCGCCTACGCGGCCGGGCTCGACGTCAACCCGCACCGCATCCGCGCCGCGGTCGCCGACGTCACCGGCCGCACCGTCGGCGAGTTCCACCTGCCGACCCCCGGCCGGCACCCGTCCCAGCCGGTCGTGCAGCAGGTCACCGACGCGCTGGACGGCGCGGTGAAGGCGGCGGGCGTGGCCCGCGCCGACGTCCACCGCCTCGTCATCGGCACCCCCGGCGCCTTCGACCCCAACACCGGCCGCCTGCGCTACGCCTCCCACCTGCCCGGCTGGCACTCCCCCACGATCCTCGACGAGCTGGCCGCCGCGCTGCCGATGCCGGTGGAGTACGAGAACGACGTCAACCTCGTCGCCATCGCCGAGCAGCGACTGGGCGCGGCCCGCGGCCACCAGGACTTCGTGCTGCTGTGGAACCAGGAGGGCCTCGGCGCCGCCCTGGTCCTGGGCGGCCGGCTGCACCGCGGCTGGACCGGCGGCGCCGGCGAGGTCGGCTTCCTGCCGGTTCCCGGCGCGCCCCTGTTCCGCCAGGTCACCAAGGCCAACAGCGGCGGCTTCCAGGACCTGGCCGGTTCGCAGGTCGTGCCGAAGCTGGCCCGCCGGCTCGGCATCGAGGACCTGCCTTCCGGCCCGTACGCCGAGGCCGCCGCCGAACTCGTCGCCCGCGCCGCCGACCACGCGGGCGGCCCGCAGCGGGAACTCCTGACCCAGTACGCGACCCGGCTCGCCACCGGTCTGGCCTCCCTGGTGTCCGTCCTCGACCCCGAGCTGGTGGTGCTCAGCGGCAGCGCGCTCACCGCCGGCGGCGAGGTGCTGCGCGCCCTGGTCCAGGCCGAGCTGGAGGAACTGGCCGCCGCCCGGCCCCACCTGGTGGTGGGCGACGTACGAGAACGCCCCGTGCTGCGCGGCGCGCTGGAGAGCGCCCTCGCGGCCACCCGTGACGAGGTCTTCGACACCTCCCGCTGACCCCCGCGCCCCCTCCCGCCGTTCCCCGTACTTCCCTTCCTTCCCTCCTTCCTCACCGCCCGTCCCAGGGAGATCCAGTCATGCCCGAAGTGTCCCGGAAAGCGGCCCTCGCGCTCGCCGCCTGCGCCTCCATCGCGCTGTTCGCCACCGCCTGCACGGGCCAGCCGGACTCCGGCGCGAACGACGACGCCTCGAAAGACACGACGATCAACTTCTGGCACGCCTGGAGCGCGCCGAACGAGGTGAAGGCCGTCCAGTCGCTGATCGACGGCTTCGAGAAGGCGCACCCCAACATCCACGTCAACGTCGTCGGCAACATGACCGACGACAAGATGAACCAGGCGCTGCGCACCGGCGGCGACAAGGCGCCGGACGTGATCTCCTCCTTCACCACCAACAACGTCGGCAAGTTCTGTTCCTCGGGCGCGCTGGTCGACCTCAACCCCTTCTTCAAGAAGGCGGGCGTCGACCCGGAGAAGACCTTCCCGAAGGCGATGAACGAGTACACGCAGTTCGACGGCAAGCGCTGCACGGCGCCGCTGCTGGGTGACGCGTACGGGCTCTACTACAACAAGACCGCGTTCGACAGGGCGGGGATCAAGAGGGCGCCGAAGACCTGGTCCGAGTTCGAGGCCGACGCAAAGAAGCTGACGGTCCCGGACGGGGACGGCTACCAGCAGCTCGGTTTCATGCCGACCTACCACGGCTGGGAGTCCACGACCGAGCACCTCTTCGCGCAGTTCTCACCGAAGTACTTCGACGCGGACGGCAGGTCGAACGTCGCCGAGGACCCCGCTTTCGAGAAGGGTTACACCTTCCAGAAGAAGCTCGTGGACGAACTCGGCGGATTCCAGAAGCTGGAGAAGTTCCGCGCCACCCTCGGTGACGAGTGGGGCCCCAAGCACCCCTTCCACACCGGCCAGGTGGCCATGCAGCTCGACGGCGAGTGGCGCCTGGGCATGGCCGAGGAGGCCAAGCCCAAGTTCGAGATCGGGGTCGCGCCGCTGCCCGTCCCGGACGACCAGGTGAGCCAGTACGGCAAGGGGTACATCACCGGCACCATCACCGGTATCGCCGCCACCAGCCACAAGCAGAACGCGGCCTGGGAATTCGTGAAGTACATCTCCACGGACACCGACGCGGTGGTCGGATTCGCCAACGGCATCCACAACGTGCCCTCCACGCTCGCCGCCCTGAAGTCCCCGAAGCTGAAGTACGACCCGCGGTTCAAGACGTTCCTGGACATCGCCGGCGACCCGGACTCGACGACCACGCCCGCCTCCGTCAACGGCGGCCAGTACCTGGTCACGATCCAGCAGCTCGGCTACGACTACGAGAGCGGCAAGCAGAAGGACCTGAAGGCCGGCCTGGAGAAGGCGGCCCACCAGATCGACACGGACATCGCGCAGGCGGAGTAGGAGAGCGATGACCACCCTCACCCTGGCGTCCAAACGCCGCCGCGCGGCACTGAAGACCCTCGCCTTCATGTCGCCCTGGCTGATCGGATTCACGGTCTTCTTCGCGTATCCGCTGATCTCCACCGTCTATTTCTCGTTCATGCACTACGACGGTTTCAACGCGCCGACGTTCAGCGGCACGAAGAACTGGACGTACGTCTTCGAGAACTACCCGCTGTTCTGGCCGGCCCTGCGCAACACCCTGTGGCTGGTGGTCGTCATGGTCACCCTGCGGGTCGCCTTCGGGCTCGGCGTGGGCCTGCTGATCACCAAGATCAAGACGGCCACGGGCGTCTTCCGCACCCTGTTCTACCTGCCCTACCTGGCCCCGCCGGTCGCGGCGACCATGGCCTTCGCCTTCCTGCTCAACCCCGGCACCGGCCCGGTCGACTCCCTGCTGGAGAAGACCGGCATCCCCGCGCCCGGCTGGTTCAACGACCCCACCTGGTCCAAGCCGGCCCTGACCCTGCTCGCCCTGTGGGGCATCGGCGACCTGATGGTCATCTTCATGGCCGCGCTCCTCGACGTGCCCACCGAGCAGTACGAGGCCGCCGAGCTGGACGGCGCCTCGCCCTGGCAGCGCTTCCGCTACGTCACCCTGCCGAACATCTCGCCGATCGTGATGTTCGCCGTGGTCACCGGCGTGATCCAGACCATGCAGTACTACACCCAGCCGCTGATCGCCGGGAAGGTCGCCTCGGGCGTGATCCAGGGCGCCGGCACGATGTTCGAGCCCGGCTACCCCGACAAGTCCACGCTGACCCTCCCCCAGCTCGTGTACAACCTCGGCTTCCAGCGTTTCGACTACGGCTCGGCCTGTGTGGTGGCGCTGGTGCTGTTCGTCCTGTCCATGGCGTTCACCGCACTCCTGATGCGGCGCCGCGGCGGTCTCATGCAGGCAGGTGACTGACGATGACCCAGGTCCTGGACCACCCGTCCACCCTGAAGAAGGCCCCCGTCTCCCCGGCCGGACGCACCGCCCGCCGCAAGGCCCTCCTGGAGTGGATCGCCGTCCACGCGCTCGGCGTGGCCACCGCCCTCTTCTTCGTGCTGCCCTTCGTGTTCGTGTTCCTGACCTCGCTGATGAGCGACAGCCAGGCACTCAGCCGCGACCTGGTCCCGCACACCTGGGAGTGGGGCAACTACCGGAAGGTCTTCGACACCCCGGGCTTCCTCACCTGGTGGAAGAACACGCTCCTGTACGCCGGCCTGGGCACCGTCCTCACCGTCGTCTCCTCGGTCCCGGTGGCCTACGCGCTGGCCAAGTTCCGCTTCCGGGGCCGCAACCTGTCGCTCATGCTGGTGATCTCGATGATGATGCTGCCTCCGCAGGTGATCATCATCCCGATGTACCTCTTCTGGGCGAAGCAGCTGGACCTGTCCGGCACGCTGTGGCCGCTGATCATCCCGATGGCGTTCGGTGACGCGTTCTCCATCTTCCTGCTGCGGCAGTTCCTGACCACCATCCCGAACGAGTACCTGGACGCGGCGAAGGTCGACGGCTGCGGCGACCTGCGCACTCTGGTGCGGGTGGTGCTGCCGATGGCCAGGCCGGGCATCGCGGCCGTCGCCCTCTTCCAGTTCTTCTACGCCTGGAACGACTACTTCGGCCCGCAGATCTACGCCTCGGAGAACCCGGCCGCCTGGACCCTGTCCTACGGCCTGGAGTCCTTCAAGGGCGCCCGCCACACCGACTGGAACCTCACCATGGCCGCCACCGTGCTGGTCATGGCCCCCGTGATCCTCGTGTTCTTCTTCGCCCAGAAGGCGTTCGTCGAGGGCGTCACGCTCACCGGAGTAAAGGGTTGACACACATGAAACTCACCGTGGTCGGCGGCGGTTCGACCTACACCCCCGAACTCATCGACGGATTCGCCCGGCTCAGGGACACCCTGCCGGTCGAGGAACTGGTCCTGGTCGACCCCGCGGCCGACCGCCTGGAGCTGGTGGGCGGCCTGGCCCGCCGCATCTTCGCCAAGCAGGACCACCCCGGCCGGATCGTCACCACCTCCGACCTGGACGCGGGCGTGGAGGGCGCCGACGCCGTCCTGCTCCAGCTGCGCGTCGGCGGGCAGGCCGCCCGCCAGCAGGACGAGACCTGGCCGCTGGAGTGCGGCTGCGTCGGCCAGGAGACGACCGGCGCCGGCGGCCTGGCCAAGGCGCTGCGCACGGTCCCGGTCGTCCTGGACATCGCCGAGCGCGTACGGCGCGCCAGCCCCGACGCCTGGATCATCGACTTCACCAACCCGGTCGGCATCGTCACCCGCGCCCTGCTGGAGGCCGGGCACCGCGCCGTCGGCCTGTGCAACGTGGCGATCGGCTTCCAGCGGAAGTTCGCCGCGCTGCTGGACGTGGCGCCCCACGACGTCCACCTGGACCACGTGGGCCTCAACCACCTCACCTGGGAGACCGGGGTGCGTCTGGGCGGCCCCGAGGGCGAGGACGTGCTGCCCAGGCTGCTGGCCGAGCACGGCGACGCCGTCGCCGCCGACCTGCGCCTGCCCCGCCAGGTCCTGGACCGCCTCGGCGTCGTCCCGTCCTACTACCTGCGCTACTACTACGCGCACGACCAGGTCGTCGACGAGCTGCGCACCAAGCCGTCCCGGGCCGCCGAGGTGGCCGCCATGGAGCGCGAACTGCTGGAGATGTACGGCGACCCGGCCCTGGACGAGAAGCCGGCCCTGCTCGCCAAGCGCGGCGGCGCCTACTACTCGGAGGCGGCCGTGGACCTGGCCGCCGCGCTGCTGGGCGGCGGCGGCAGCCCGTACCAGGTGGTCAACACCCGCAACCGGGGCACGCTGCCGTTCCTGCCGGACGACGCCGTCATCGAGGTGCAGGCGGCGGTCGGCCCCAAGGGCGCCGCCCCGCTGCCCGTGGCCCCCGTGGACCCGCTGTACGCGGGCCTGGTGGCGAACGTGACGGCGTACGAGGAGCTGGCCCTGCGGGCGGCGCTGCACGGCGGCCGGGACCGCGTCTACCGCGCGCTCCTCGCCCACCCCCTGATCGGCCAGTACACCTACGCCGAGACCCTCACCGACCAGCTGATCGCACACAACCGGGAGCACCTCGCGTGGGCCTGACCGCAAGCGTCCTCGCCATCGACGCGGGCAACAGCAAGACCGACGTCGCGGTCGTGGCGGCCGACGGGAACGTCCTCGCCACGGCCCGCGGCGGCGGGTTCCGGCCGCCGGCCGTGGGCGTGGGGCCGGCGGTGGACGTCCTCGCGGACGCCGTCGGACGCGCCTTCGCAGAGGCCGGCGTCACCTCGGTCGCGCACGTCTCGGCCTGTCTGGCCAACGCCGACCTGCCCGTGGAGGAGGAACAGCTCGCGGCGGCCCTGCACGCGCGCGCGTGGGGCACGACGGTGGAGGTCCGCAACGACACGTTCGCCGTCCTGCGCGCGGGCGTGGCCGAGCCGCGCGGGGTGGCGGTGGTCTGCGGTGCGGGCATCAACTGCGTCGGCATGCGCCCGGACGGCCGCACGGCCCGCTTCCCGGCGATAGGCCGCATCTCCGGTGACTGGGGCGGCGGGTGGGGCCTGGCGGAGGAGGCCCTGTGGTTCGCCGCGCGCGCGGAGGACGGCCGCGGCGAGCCGACCGCGCTGGCCCGCACGCTGCCCGGCCACTTCGGGCTCGAGTCCATGTACGCCCTGATCGAGGCGCTGCACCTCGACCACGTCGACCAGGACCGCCGTCACGAACTGACGCCCGTCCTGTTCGCGACGGCCGCCGGGGGCGACCCGATCGCCCGCTCGATCGTGGAACGCCTGGCGGAGGAGGTCGTGGCCATGGCGGCGGTCGCGCTGACCCGTCTCGACCTCCTCGGCGAGCAGACGCCCGTGCTCCTGGGCGGCAGCGTCCTGGCCGCCCGTCACCCGCAGCTCGACGCGGCCCTGCGCGAACGGCTCGCCGCCCGGGCCCCGAAGGCCGTCCCGCAGGTGGTCACGGCCCGCCCGGTGCTCGGCGCGGCCCTGCTGGGCCTGGACCACGTGGGGGCGACGGCACAGGTGCAGGAGAGGGTACGGGCGTACTTCGAACGCTGAGCGCGCCAAGAACGCCGAACGGACCGCGTACGCGCGGCGCGTGTGACGGGCGGGACGCCGCGAGGGGTCCTGCCCGTCACACGTGACCCGCCCCGGCCGGGCCGGGTCACGGCCGCCGCGCGGAGGGAACCGAACCGGCCCGTGCGGCGTATTCATGGGCAGGGGGTGGTGCGGGCGTTCGTCGTGGGCGCGGCCGGGCGACCCCGCCGCGATCGGATCAAGATCCAGTGAAGGCCGGTGCGGATGCCGGCCGGGGAAGGGATACTTGCGGCGACGGATGACCACGGGGGGTCAGCAGTGACACACTCGCCGAACAGCAGCGCGGCGCCACCGGGCCCCGGCGCGCCCGTGCTGCCCGCCGTGCCCCCGCAGCCCTCCGCTCCCGTCCGGCCGCACGCGCCGACGGCTCCGGTCCCCGCGCCGCCGCGCCGTACGGCGTTCGCCGAGGGCGTCGACCGGCTGCGCGCCGCCGCCGTCACCGAGCCCGGCCGGCTGCGCCTGATCGGCGCGCTGCTGGCGCTGCTGGTCGTCGCGTTCGGCGCCGTCGCCGCCTGGCAGAGCACCGCCCGCCAGTCGGCCGCCGAGGACGTGCTGCACCACAGCCAGCCCCTCAGCTCCGAGGCCGCCGCGATCTACCGCTCCCTCGCCGACGCCGACACCATGGCGAGCAGCGGATATCTGGCGGGTCTCCAGGAGACGCGCGCCACCCGCGAACGCTACGAGGCGGACATCCGCACCGCCGCCCAGGGCCTGGTCACCGCCGCCGCCAACTCCGCTCCCGGCTCACCCTCCGCGAAGACCATCGGCGACCTCAACGAGCTGCTGCCGCGCTACAAGGGCCTGGTGGAGTCGGCCCGCGCCAACAACCGCCAGGGCTTCCCGGTCGGCGGCGCCTACCTGCGCGCCGCCAACACCACGATGCAGGACCGGATGCTCCCGGCCGCCGAGACGCTGTACCGCACGGAGAACAGGCAGCGCAGCGCGGACTACGGTGACGCGACCCCCTACCCGTGGGCGGCCATCGCCCTCGGGGTGCTCGCCCTGGCCGCCCTCGGCTGGGCCCAGCGCCGTGACTGCCGGCGGACCAACCGGCTGCTGAACCAGGGCCTGGTGGCCGCCGCGGCGGCCACCGCCGTCGTCCTGCTGTGGCTGGTCGTCGGCCACAGCGTCGCCCGCGCGGGCCTCGACGACTCCCGGCACGGCGTGGAGTCGCTCAACGTGCTGCACGACGCCCGGATCGCCTCCCTCAAGGCCCGCGGCGACGAGAACCTCACCCTGGTCAGCCGCGGCGCGGAGACCCGGACCCTGCCGGACGGCACGGTCATGGACGCCTACGACTGGAAGTACGACCAGGAGATCGGCGACCTCGCCGGCACCCTGGCGCGGGCGGAGTCGCTCGCCGACGACCCGGCGGGCCGCGATCCGGTGCGGGCGGCGAGCGAGTCGGTGAAGGTGTGGAAGGCGCGCCACGCGCTGGCCCGCAAGGCGGACGACGCCGGGGACTACAGGGCCGCCCGCGACCGGGTCATCGGCACGGGGGCGGCGGCGCAGGCGACGGGCGAGTGCTTCGACGGCGTCGACGCCTCCCTCGCGACGGCGCTCGCCCACGAGACACAGGAGTTCGAGAGCGCCGCGAAGGACGGGCTGGACGCGATGAGCTGCCTGCCGGCCGGCTCCGCGGTGCTCGCCCTGCTCGGCGCCGCCGGTGCTCTGCTGGGCATCGGGCGGCGGCTGTCGGAGTACCGGTGAGAGAGGGCGGGGCAGGGGTGGAAGGAGGCGTGCGGATGCGACTGCGGCGACTGCGGTGGGGTCTCAGGGGCTGGGGCGGGGTCGGCGCGATGGCCGTCGTCTGCGTCCTGGCGCTGGCGTTCGCCCTGGTGCTGCCCAGCACCCAGGCGCACGGCCGCCGCGCCCCGCAGGCCGCCGGCACCGCACGGACCGCCCAGGGCGTGCAGGCCAGGGCCGGGGACTGCGCGGACGGCGACGCCCAGAACCGCAGCCTGCCGCCCGCGGACACCGACGGTCCCGCCGTCGCCGCGATCAGGAAGCGCGGCACCCTCGTGGTCGGCGTCGACCAGAACAGCTACGGCTGGGGCTACCGCAACCCGAACGACGCCTCCGACGACCTGGACGGCTTCGACATCGCCCTGGCCCGCCGCATCGCCAGGGAACTCCTCGGCGACGCGCGGAAGATCACGTTCCGGGCCATCCCCACCAACGAGCGCGAGCACGCGGTCGACTCCGGCCGGGTCGACCTGGTGGTCCGCACCATGACCATCACCTGCAAGCGCCTGGAGAAGGTGGCGTTCTCCGCCCCGTACTTCCTGACCGGGCAGCAGGTCCTCGCGCCGCGCACGTCCCCGGTCACCGGCTACGACAAGTCGCTCGCCGGGAAGAAGGTCTGCTCCGCGACCGGTTCGACGGCCTACGACCACCTGGCCGCCGACAAGGAGGACGGCACCCTGCCCGCCTCCACCGACATCTCCACCACGGTCCCCAACCAGCTGGACTGCCTGGTGCGGCTGCAACTCGGCGAGGTGGACGCGGTGGTGACCGACGGCGCCCTCGCCGCCAGCCAGGCCGCGCAGGACCCGGCGGTGGAGCTGAAGGGCCCCACCTTCACCAAGGAGTACTACGGCGTGGCGATGAAGCGGGGCGCCGACGATCTGGTACGTCAGGTCAACCGGATACTGGAGGACTACCGCAAGGACGGGGGCTGGAAGCAGGCGTACGACCACTGGCTGTCCCGCACGCTGGGTAAGGATTCGGAGTCGGCGACTCCGCCGACGCCCGGCCACCGGTGACCGGCACCCGGCGCCCGCACGGGCGACGACCGGGGACGCCACCGGGCGGCGTACGACCGACGGACCACGAAGAGCAGCGAGAGGTGATCGATGGGCGGCGCGGACCCCGCCGGGCCGGTGCTGGACCGGGACGAGGTGGACCGTGCGCTGGCGCGGCTCGGCGCGGAGCACGAGGCGATCGAGACCTCCCTCCTCGCCCTCCAGGACCACGCGGGCCGCAGACTCCTCGAAGGCGCCCGGCTCACCGGCGTCACCCAGGAGCGCTGGGCGGCGGCGGAGGCGTCGATCACGCTGCTGTGGGCGTACTTCGACGCCTACACGGGAGCGCTGCGCACCGCGCGGGAGATCCGCTCCCGGCGCCGCTGGTCCAGCCGTGAGGACCTGGCGGAGCTGACCGAGCTGCTGCGCGGCGAGTGCGTCACGGTCCCCGGCCCGGCCGCCGCCGCGGCCGACGCGCAGGGCCTGGCGGGTCCGGGCCGGCTCAGCCACAGCTTCTCGCTGGCCGCGCTGGTGGACCGGATGAACGAGCTGTACGCGAGCAGCCTGGACACGGTGGTCGCCGCCGACGCCGTGTGGTCGGCGCTGCCCGCCCGGATCGATCTGCTCGCCGCCGAACTGCAGCGCACCCGCCGCCTGGCGCACTCGGTCGGCGTCCGCCCCGGCGAACACCCGGCGGGCGACGACCTGGAGCGCATCACCCGCACCCTCACCGGCCTGCGCGAGCAGGTGATCAGCGACCCGCTCGCCCACTGGGTGCCCGCGCAGGGCAGTTCGGCGCCGGGCGGCGGCCGGCCGGACACCACGGTGTACGACCGGGAGGCACGCGCGCTGGAGGAGGTGCGCCGGGAGATCGACGCCGTGCTCGGGGTGCGGCAGGACGCCGAGCAGCGGCTGATCCGGCTGCGGGACGTGCTCTCGCGTGCGGACCGCACGCTCGCCGAGGCCCGCACCGCGCGCGGTGAGGTGCTGGCGAAGATCGCCGCCACCGAGGTCCCGGTGGTCAGCGGCCCGCCGACCGCGCTGCAGGAGCAGTTGGCGACGGCGGCCGAGTACCGCAGGCAGGCCCAGTGGCACCGCCTGTCGCCGCTCCTGGAGGCGCTGGAGCAGAAGGCGGAGGACGAACTGCTGCGCGCCCGCGAGTCGTTGACGGCGGTGACGGCGCCGCTGGCGGTCCGCGCCGAGCTGCGCGGCCGGCTGGACGCGTACCGGGCGAAGGTGGCGCACAGCGGCCTGGCGGAGGACCCGCTGCTGGTCGAACGGTACGACGCGGCCCGCCGCATGCTGTGGAGCGCGCCCTGCGACCTGCGGGTGGCCGAGCAGGCGGTGCTGCGCTATCAGCGGGCGGCGGCCGAACTGCTCGGCGCGGCGCGGGTGCCCCGCCAGGGCGGTCCGCGCGACGACGGGGACAGGGGGGAGTCATGAGCCGGGCGGGGCAGGCCTGCCAGCGGCCGGCCTGCGGCGGCGCGTACGAGGACGTGGGCGGCGGCGAGCTGTACTGCGACACGTGCGGCCTGGCCCCGGTGGTGTCGGCGACCGGCATGGTCGCCTCGGCGCCCACCGGGGTCGCCGGTGGCGGCGGGGCGGCGGGCAGCGGGAGTTCGGGCGTGGGCGGTGGCCGCGGCGCGGGCACGTCGTCGCAGTCCTCGAAGTCGCGCCGCTCCGTGTCCGGGCGGCTCTCGCGTTCCCTGTCGGGCCGGTCCACCAGCCGCTCGGTGTCGGTGCGCGGTTCCGGTTCGGCGGCGAACTCCTCCGGCCGCAACCGGCTGGGGGCAGGTCTCGTCCAGGTGCCGCAGGTGCCGCGCCCCGATCCGCGGTCGATGGTGCTGGCGAATCCCGAGGTGCCCGAGCGCAAGCGGTTCTGCTCGCGTGCGGACTGCGGGGCGCCGGTGGGCCGGGCCCGCGGCGGGCGGCCGGGCCGTACGGAGGGCTTCTGCACCAAGTGCGGGCACCCGTACTCCTTCGTGCCCAAGCTGAAGGCCGGGGACGTGGTGCACGGCCAGTACGAGGTCGCGGGCTGCCTGGCGCACGGCGGTCTGGGCTGGATCTACCTGGCCGTGGACCGTGCCGTGTCCGACCGGTGGGTGGTCCTCAAGGGCCTGCTGGACACCGGCGACCAGGACGCGATGGCGGCGGCCATCTCCGAGCGGCGCTTCCTCGCGGAGATCGAGCACGCCAACATCGTGCGGATCTACAACTTCGTGGAGCACCTGGACCAGCGCACCGGGTCCCTCGACGGCTACATCGTCATGGAGTACGTCGGCGGCAAGTCGCTCAAGGAGATCGCCAACGCCCGCCGCACCGCGGACGGCAGACGCGATCCGCTGCCGGTGGACCAGGCGTGCGCGTACGGCATCGAGGCCCTGGAGGCGCTCGCCCACCTGCACAGCCGCAACCTGCTGTACTGCGACTTCAAGGTCGACAACGCCATCCAGACCGAGGACGAGCTGAAGCTGATCGACATGGGTGCGGTGCGCCGCGTGGACGACGAGGAGTCGGCCATCTACGGCACGGTCGGCTACCAGGCGCCCGAGGTCGCCGAGACCGGCCCGTCGGTGGCCAGCGACCTGTACACGGTGGGCCGTACGCTCGCCGTGCTCACCTTCGACTTCCAGGGCTACACGAACGTCTTCGTGGACTGCCTGCCCGACCCGGACACCGTCGAGGTGTTCCGCCGCTACGAGTCCTTCTACCGGCTGCTGGTGCGCGCCACCGACCCCGACCCGGACCGCAGGTTCGCCTCCGCGCAGGAGATGGCCGAGCAGCTGACGGGTGTGCTGCGGGAGGTGGTGTCGCTGCGGACGGGCCGGGCGCGTCCGGCGCTGTCCACGCTCTTCGGTCCCGAGACCAAGGTCACGGACACGGAGCTGTTCCCGCCGCTGGAGGGGGACGTGTCCCGGCTGGGGGCGCGGGCCCGGCGCGGCCGCGGGTCCCCGGCCGCCGCTCCGGCACCCGGCGCCGCGCCCCCCGCCCCGGCCACAGCCCTCGCCCCGGCCGCCGCCCCCGGCCCGGCCCCAGCGCTCGCCGCCGTCGGCGCCCCCGGACCGGCGCCCGCGCCCGCGCACGTCCTGGCGGCGCCCGCCGCCGCGCCTGCCGCCGCGCCGGTGCCCGTCAAGCCGGCCGGTGCCCCGGCGGCGGCGCTCGCCCTGCCCGTCCCGCACGTCGACCCCACCGATCCCGACGCGGGTTTCCTGGCGGGCCTGCTGGCCTCCGCGCCCGCCGAGCTGATCCACGCCCTGGCCGCCGCGCCCGCCCGGTCGACCGAGACCCGGCTGCGCGAGGTCCGCGCCCGGCTGGAGACCGGCGAGGCGGCGACCGCGCTGCGCGTGCTGCGCGCACTGGAGGAACAGCACCCCGACGACTGGCGGGTCGTCTGGTACCGGGGCCTGGCGTCCCTGGTCACCGCCGACCACGAGGAGGCGGCGCTCGCCTTCGACGCGGTCTACGACGCCTTCCCGGGCGAGATCGCGCCGAAGCTGGCGCTCGGCCTGTGCGCGGAGGTCCTCGGCCAGCTCGACAACGCGGCCGAGTACTACCGGCTGGTCTGGGCGACCGACCCCAGCCATGTCAGCGCGGCCTTCGGGCTGGCCCGGGTCCAGCTCGCCGGCGGCGACCGCCGGGCGGCGGTGCGGACCCTGGAGTCGGTCCCGGAAGCCTCCATCCACTACACGGCGGCCCGGGTGGCGGCGGTCCGGGCGCGGCTGCGCCACCGTGCGGCGCTCGCCTCCGACACGCCGTTCCTGGAGGATCTGACGGCCGCCGCCGGGCAGGTGGAGGCGCTGCGGGCGTACGGTCTGGACCCGGCGCGGCGCGAGCTGCTGTCGGCCGAGGTACTCGGCTGCGCGCTGGACTGGGTACTCTCCGGGGGCCGGGCCACCGACCCGTCCTCGCGGCGGGTGCTGCTCGGCAGCGACCTGGACGAGCGGGGACTCCGCTTCGGCCTGGAGCGTACGTACCGCACGCTGGCCCGGCTGGCGCCCGGCGGCGAGGAGAGGATCGACCTGGTGGAACGTGCCAACCGTTACCGCCCCCGGACATGGGTGTAGTTGATGTCGCAGATGCCCCAGCAGGCCGCCTTGTCGAACTGCCCGAGCTGCGCGGAGCCGCTTGAGTCGGGTGACCGTTTCTGCGGCGCCTGCGGATACGACCTGTCCGTGGCCGCCGCGCCCGCGCACGACACGCCGACGGTCCAGATGAACGGCGGCGCCGTGCCGCGCCCCTCCGCACCGGCCGAGGGCGCCGCGGGGGGCGGCGCGTGGCCGCTCGCCCCCCAGCCGGACGGTTCCGGCGCCGCACGCGGGCAACGCCCCGCGGACGTCGCGGGCACCGGATCGGGCGGCGCGCCGCTGCCCGCGCAGGGCCGGCAGCCGCAGCCGGCGCCACCGGCCCCGGGCGCGGGGCCCGGTCCGGCGGCGGAGCCCGAGGAGTACCCGCTGCAGGCCCCGGACCCGCGATCGGCCGCCGCCGGTGAGGACTTGGCCGGTGCGGACGGCGTGAGCGGTGCGGCGGGCGTGACCGGTGCTGAGGGGGCCGGGGGCGCCGTGGCTGCCGCGGCCGGTTCCCCGGCGGCGGGCGCCGGCAGGCCCGGTGAGGTCTCCGGGCCGGGCGGGAGCACCGTGGCCGGTGGGTCCGCCGCCGTCTGCGTGGCCTGCCGGGCGGGGCGGGTGGACAGCGACGGGTACTGCGAGAACTGCGGGCACGCCCAGCCCCGTGAACGCGACCACGTGGAGCGGGAGTCGGGTCCGGTCGCCGCGGTCAGCGACCGGGGCCGGCGCCACCACCGCAACGAGGACGCCTTCGCGGTCGGCAACGCGGTCCTGCCCGACGGTTCGGCCGCGTCGGTGGCCATCGTCTGCGACGGCGTGTCCTCCGCGACCCGTCCCGACGAGGCCTCCCTCGCCGCGTCCCGGGCGGCGATCGACAGCCTGCTGGCCGCCCTGCCGCGGGGCACGCACCCGCAACAGGCCATGCACGACGCCATCGTCGCCGCCGCGCGGGCGGTCGACGCGCTCGCCGAGGACCCCGCGGGCGCCCGCGAGCACGCCCCCCAGCAGAACTCCCCCGCCTGCACGCTCGTCGGCGCGGTGGTCACCGCCGGGCTGCTGATCGTCGGCTGGGTCGGCGACAGCCGCGTCTACTGGGTGCCGGTGGACCGCTCGGCACCGCCCGCCCGGCTCACCGAGGACGACTCGTGGGCCGCGCAGATGGTCGCCGCGGGCCTGATGAGCGAGGCACAGGCGTACGCCGACGAGCGCGCCCACGCGATCACCGGCTGGCTCGGTGCGGACGCCTACGAACTGGAGCCGCACACCGCCTCGTTCAAGCCGGACAGGGCCGGTGTGGCCGTGGTCTGCACGGACGGCCTGTGGAACTACGCCGAGACGGCCCAGGAGATGGCCGAGGTGCTGCCCTCGGACGCGGCCGTGCGCCCGCTGCACGGCGCCCGGGTCCTGGTCGGTCACGCGCTCGACGGCGGGGGCCACGACAACGTAACAGTGGCGCTCGTGCCGTTCCCGGCACCGCCGCAGGGGGCAGGATCGGGCTGAGGGACACGGGCCGGACCGGACCGCGCGACGGGGCGCGCCCGGTCCGGTGCCTCCGCACGGGCGGTCCGGGGGTCCGAGGGCCGAAGGAGTGAAGGGGCGCGGGACCGGGAGCCGGTGAACCGGAGGGCCGCGGTCCCGGGGGAGTCCCGACGGCCGCACCGGGCCGGAGGGGGGCCGGAAGGCCGGAGGGGGCGGCAGGGGGGCCGGCCCGGCAGAGCCGCACAGTCGTCAGCCCCGCTCGCGGGGCCCAGAGGGGGATCTGGGAAGACATGGCCAATTTCTCGAAGTCCAGCGTGCCGCGGTTCTCGGTGGACGTGTACCAGAACGAGTACCTGCCCCAGGGCGGCCGGGAGGTCAACGCCATCGTCACGGTGACGGCGACCGGCGGCGGCACCCTCGGGAGCGCGGTCACCGCCCCGCACCTGTACGCGCCGGGCGCGGGGCCGTCCGCGGCGGTGGTCGTCATGGTCGACTGCTCGGGTTCGATGGACTACCCGCCGGCCAAGATGCACCACGCCCGTCAGGCCACGGCCGCCGCGATCGCCACGCTGCGCGACGGCGTGCGGTTCGCGGTGGTCGCCGGGACGCACGTGGCCACGGAGGTCTACCCCGGCGGCGGCCGGCTCGCCGTCGCCGACGCCATCACCCGTGAGCAGGCCAGGACGGCACTGCGCAGGCTCGGCGCGGGCGGCGGGACCGCCATCGGCACCTGGCTGCGGCTCGCCGGCCGGCTGCTCGCATCGCAGGACGTCGCCATCCGGCACGGCATCCTGCTCACCGACGGCCGCAACGAGCACGAGTCGCCCGACGACCTCGCCGCCACGCTCGACGCGTGCGCCGGGCGCTTCACCTGTGACGCCCGTGGTGTGGGTACCGACTGGGAAGTGAAAGAAGTCACAGGGATCGCCTCCGCGCTGCTCGGCACCGCCGACATCGTCGCCGATCCGGCGGACCTGGCCGCCGACTTCGCCGGGATGATGGAGACGGCGATGGGCAAGGAGGTCGCCGACGTCGCCCTGCGGGTGTGGACACCGGTGGGCGCCGGCATCCGCTTCGTCAAGCAAGTCGCGCCGGCCGTCGAGGAGTTGACCGGCCGGCGCAGCGAGGCCGGCCCGCGCGCGGGGGACTACCCGACCGGTTCCTGGGGCGACGAGTCCCGCGACTACCACCTCTGCGTCGAGGTCCCCGGGGCGGACATCGGCCAGGAGATGCTGGCGGCACGGGTCTCCCTGGTGGTGCCGCAACCGGACGGCAGCACCCAGAACCTCGGGGCCCAGGGGCTCGTGAGGGCCGTGTGGACCGACGACCTGGCGGCCTCCACCGCGATCAGCCCGCAGGTCGCCCACTACACCGGCCAGGCCGAACTGGCACAGGTCATCCAAGAGGGACTCGACCTTCGCAAAGCGGGCGATTCCGATGGAGCAACCACCAAACTGGGGCGCGCGGTTCAGCTCGCGAACGCCTCGGGCAACGCCGGTACGGCGAAGCTGCTCTCCAAGGTGGTGGACGTGGTCGACGCCGCGACGGGTACTGTGCGACTGAAGGCGAAGGTCGAGGAGGCCGACGAGATGACTCTCGAGACCCGGTCCACAAAGACTGTTCGTGTAAAGAAGTGATCTGCCAGACAGCGAGCCCGGCCCCTCGGGGTGGGAGAAATCCGGTCGACGCGGCCGGAACAGGAGAGGGGGAAGCGCCGACATGCCGACCTGCCCGAACGGACACCAGTCGGGTTCCGACGACTGGTGCGAGGTCTGCGGTCACCGCATGGCCGGTGCCGTACCACCACCTCCCCCGCCGCCGCCCCCGGTCGGCGGCTACGGCTTCCCGCCCGCGCCGGGACCGGGTGGCCCGGGAGGCCCCGGCCACCCCGGAGCCCCCAACGGCCCCGGCGGCCCCGGTGGTCCTGGGGCGGCCGGCGGGTTCCCGTACCAGGCCGGGGGCCCCGGCTCCCAGCCGGAACTGTGCCCGCAGTGCCGCACGCCCCGTGAGGGCGGTGCGCCGTTCTGCGAGGAGTGCCGGTGGAACTTCCTGACGAACACCGCCACCTCGTACACCCCGGCCGCCCCGCGCCCGCCGGCGCCGGGCCCCGGCCCGGCCGGCGGTCCCGGTGCGGGTCCCGCCGGTCCGGGTGGCCCCGGTGCTCCCGGTGGCCCCGGCGGCGGTACCGGACCGCGCTTCCCGCAGGCGCCCGCCCCCTCCTACGGCAGTGGCGGTGACGCCTTCGGCTACCAGGGCTCCCGGCCCTCCCAGGTGAACCGGCCGGCCGAGCCCCTCCCGCCGGGTCCGCCCTTCGGCGCCGACCCCACGGGCCGTCCGGCAGGCCCCGGCGGCCCCGGCCCGTCGGGCTTCGGTGGCGCTCCCCGGCCGGCCGGACCGCCGCCCGGAGCGCCCCAGGGCCCCGGCGGCCCCTCGGGCTTCGGCGGCGACCCCTCACGGCCGGTCCCGCCGCCCCCTGGCCCGACCCCGCCCGCCGGCCCCGGCGGCCCCGGCGGTCCCGGCGCGCCCAACGGCCCTGGTGGCCCCGGCGGTGCCCCGCAGGCCTTCCACCGTCCCGGCCCGCCCGCGCCGCCCCCGTTCCCGCAGGAGACGAACAGACCGCAGCCCGGCGGCCCGTCCTTCGGCGGCGGCGAGGACGACTGGGTGATCTCCCCGCCGTCGTCCACCGGACAGGGCGGCCCGGCAGGTCCCGGCAGCCAGGGCGGCGGTCCCGGCGGGGGCTACGGCTACCCGCAGCCCGGCGCCACCCAGACCCCGCCCGGCCAGGGCGGCGGTCCCGGCGGCGGTTACGGCTACCCGCAGCCCGGCGCCGCCCAGGCCCCGCCGCCCGGCCCCGGCTTCCCGCAGCAGTCCCAGCAGCAGCCGCAGCAGCCGCAGCAGCCCGCGACCTGGACGGCGACGATCGGCCCGGACCGCGAGTACTTCATGGCGATGATGCACCGCTCGGGCCCCGAGGCCGCGGGGCTGAACCTGCCCGCGTACTCGCCGGAGCAGCAGCGCACGCTCACCGGCAACCAGATCACCATCGGCCGCCGCCGGCACTCCACGGGTGACACCCCGGACATCGATCTGTCGGTGCCGCCGGAGGACCCGGGCGTCTCGCACCAGCACGCGGTGCTCGTCCAGCAGCCCGACGGCAACTGGGCGGTCGTCGACCAGAACTCGACGAACGGCACCACGGTCAACGGCTCCGAGGAGCCGATCCAGCCCTTCGTGCCGGTGCCGCTGCAGGACGGCGACCGGGTGCACGTCGGCGCGTGGACGACGATCACCGTGCGGCGCGGCTGACCGGTGTGCGTACGGATCAGCCCGGCAGGGGCCAGGTGTGCGGCCCCTGCGGGTGATCCAGCCACGCCCAGGCCCGCGCGCCGCTCACGGTGATCCCGTAGCGCTCCCGCGGCGGCCGGCCGGCGCGCTCCCACAGCTCGTACGCCTCGCGGACACCGGTGCTCCCGCGCACCAGGGCCAGCAGGAAACGGAACAGCTCCTCCTCGCGCACCCGGGCGGGCACGCCCTCCAGCGGTGGGAGCGGTGCGTCCGCTCCGCCCCCGCCGCCGCGCAACGGTACGAAGTAGGCGGGCGTGTCGAGGAACGGCCCTTCGGCGTGCGTGGCGTCGCGCACGGTCAGCGCGGCCAGGCCGGTGGCGATCGGGAGCAGGATCCGGGCGCCGGGGACGCACTGGGCGAGCCAGGCGGGCGGGACGGCGGGCAGCGCGCAGGTGGCGATGACCCGGTCGAAGGGGGCGCGTTCGGGGACCCCGCGGGCCCCGTCGCCGGTGACCACGACCGGGTGGTGGCCGGCGGCGGCCAGGTGGCGCCGCGCCGACTCGGTGATCTCCGGTTCCAGGTCGACGGTGGTGACGAGGCCGTCGTCCCCGAGCCGGTGGGCGAGCAGGGCCGCGTTGTAGCCGGTGCCGGCGCCGATCTCCAGGACCCGGTCGCCGTCGCTCACCCGCAGTTCGGCCAGCATCTGCGCCATCAGCGAGGGCTGGCTGCTGGAGGAGACCAGTTCCCCGTCCCGCAGCCGCGTGGCCAGCGGTGCGTCGGCGTAGGCGCCCCGCAGCCACCGCTCCCGCGCCGCGGCGTCCGGACTCTCGCCCCACAGCCGTTCGTAGCCGCGGGGGCCGGTGACGTAGTAGTACGGCACGAAGAGGTGCCGCGGCACCTCTTCGAACGCCTCCCGCCACACGGGGTCCCGGGCCCAGGCCCCGCTCTCCTCGATCTCCCGCACCAGCGCGGCCCGCGCCGCGGCGGCGAGGCCGGCCCAGTCCCTGTCGTCGGTGTCGACGGCGTGCGCGCCCATGGGTCCACTGTGCGGCCCGATCCGCCGCGGGGCGAGCGTCCGCGACGGGCCGGCGGACGCCTCGCAGCCCCCGGCCCCTGATCCCCGTCCTCGGCTCCTGGCCCGTAGCCCGGTCCTAAGTCCCCGGTCCTCCGTCCGGCCGTCTGAGACGATGAACGGGTGAATGAGATTCGGCGCGGCACGCTTCAGGAGCAGACCTTCTACGAGCAGGTCGGTGGGGAGGAGACCTTCCGCCGGCTCGTCCACCGTTTCTACGAGGGGGTCGCGGACGATCCCGAGCTGCGGGCGATGTACCCGGAGGAGGACCTCGGTCCCGCCGAGGAGCGGCTGCGGCTGTTCCTGATGCAGTACTGGGGCGGTCCGACGACGTACAGCGACCGGCGCGGCCACCCGCGCCTGCGGATGCGGCACGCGCCCTTCACGGTGGACCGCGCGGCGCACGACGCGTGGCTGCGGCACATGCGCGTCGCCGTGGACGAGCTGGGCCTGTCCGAGGAGCACGAGCGGACGCTGTGGAACTACCTGACGTACGCGGCGGCCTCCATGGTCAACACCCCCGGCTGAGCGGACACGACCCCGGCCGGCACCCCTCCCCGCACGATCCGCCGGCCGGCCGACCCGCTCCTCTCCCCGGGAGGACTCCAGCCGGCCCGCTCCCCTCCCGCAGAGGCCGGCGCACGGTCCCACGCGCCTGCCGCAGGGACGACGTCGTCCCGCGCACCTGCCGCCGGGGCCTGCGGCGCGCCCCGCTCACGGGGCGCCCGGCTCGCGGGAAGATCCCGGCCGTACGACCCGTCCCCGCCCCACCTGCCGTACGGCCCGCGCGCCCCGCCCCCGCCCCCGCTCCCCCGCCGGACCCGTGGACCGCCCCGCCCATGGCCACCCGGCCCGAAGCCGTCCGCCCCCGGACCGCCCACCCCGTGACCACCCGGCCCACGGCCGGGCCGTCCGCCCGGGACCGTCCGCAGCGGGACCAGCCGGCCCGGCAGGCCCGATCACGCCGCCCGGCTCGTCCCTTCCGTCCGGTGCGCCCGCCGCTGCCGGACCGACCGACCGCTCGGAGTCCCGCATTCCGGTCGGTCATCGCCGTATTCCGGTCACAATCCGATCAAGCTAGGTCCACAAGCGCTTACCCGACTCCGCTCTCCTCTGACAGCATCACCCGCAGGTCTGGACAACTTCTGGGGGAGCCGGGTGGGGGGATTCACGGGATTCGTCCTGTCGCGGGCTCGCGCGCACCGGCTGCTCCTGGCCGCCGCCGTGCTCTCGGTCCTGCTGACCACGGCAGTGCTGGCGACGCTCACCGCCTACTCCGGCGCGATCGGGGACGCCTCGCTGCGCCACTCGCTGCGGGACCCGCGCAACGCGGCCGCCGCCACCCTGGTCGTCAAGGCCGACGTGCCGCCGCAGTCCCGCGCCGCCGCCGACGCGGCCGTACGCGAGCGGGCCCGCGGCGCCTTCGACGGACTGCCGGTGACCGTGCGGTCCCTGGCCCGCTCCGGCCCCTACGCCCTCCCCCGTTCGCTCCAGCCGCCCGCCGCCCGCTCCGGCGACCCGGACCTGACCTACTTCGCCGCCCTCGACGCCGCCCAGGTGCGGCTCGTCTCCGGGCGCCTGCCGCGTGCCACGGCCGGCGGCGAGCTGGAGGCCGCCCTGCCGCAGGCGGCGGCGCGGCGCCTGGGACTGAAGCCCGGCGCCCGGCTGACCCTCGACGACCGGCTCGCCGACCACAAGGCCCGCGTACGGATCACCGGCCTGTACCGGCCCGCCTCGGCCGACGCGCCGTACTGGCAGCTGGACGACCTCGGCGGACGCGGCGCCCGCAAGGTCGACTTCACGACGTACGGCCCGCTCCTCGCCGACGCCGGTGTCCTCGCCGGGGGCCGGGTGAGCGCGGGGCAGACCGCGTGGCAGGCCTCGGCGGACTTCTCCACGCTGACCACCGGCCGGACCGGCGCGCTGCGCGACGCCGTCCGCTCGGGCGCGGCCGCCCTGAAGAGGACGAGCGCGACCGGCGGCGAGCCGACCGTCACCACCTCGCTGCCCGACGTCCTGGACCGGATCGACCGCTCCCTGCTGGTCGCCCGCTCGACGCTGCTGATCGCGGCGCTCCAGCTGGCGCTGCTGGCCGGGTACGCGCTGCTGCTGGTGGCCCGGCTGCTGAGCAGCGAGCGCGCCGGTGAGACCCGGCTGCTGCGGGCCCGCGGCGGCTCCCGGGCCCGGCTGGCGGGCCTGGCCGCCACGGAGGCGCTGCTGCTCGCCGTGCCGGCCGTGGTGTGCGCGCCCCTGCTGGCCGGTCCGCTGACCCGGCTGCTGGCCGGGCGCGGCGCCCTGGCCCGGATCGGGCTGCACCCGGACGTCCCGGTGACGGGCGGGCCCGCGGTGTGGCTGGTGGCGGCCGGGGTGGCGCTGGGCTGTGCACTGGCGGTGACGCTGCCCGCCCTGACGTCGTCCCTCGCGCCCGACCGGCGGGCCCGCGCGCTGCCCGCGCCGCTGCGGGCCGGCGCGGACGTGGGTCTGCTGGCGGTGGCCGCGGTGGCGTACTGGCAGCTGAACCGGCAGTCCTCCGGCGCGGTCGGCGACAGCGCCACGGGCGCCCTCGGCATCGACCCGCTGCTCGTCACCGCGCCCGCGCTCGCCCTGCTGGCCGGGACCGTGCTGACGCTGCGGCTGCTGCCGCCGGTGGCCCGTCTCGCCGAGCGCCGGGCGGCCGGCGGCCGCGGGCTGCCCGCGGCGCTGGCGGGCTGGCAGTTCAGCCGCCGTCCGGCGCGCGGTGCCGGTCCGGTGCTGCTGCTGGTGCTGGCCATCGCGCTGGGCATGCTGGCGATCGGGCAGGGCGCCTCCTGGAACCGTTCGCAGGACGACCAGGCCGACTTCCTCGCCGGCGCGCCGGTGCGGGTCCTGGACGCCGGGGAGGGGGGCCTGGGCCGCAGCGAGCAGTACGCGTCCGTCCCGCACGTCGACTCCGCGGCCCCCGCCGTGCGCGCCTCGCTGCCGATGTCCGCCGACCGGACCGGGACCGTGCTCGCCCTGGACACCGCCGGCGCGGCGGGCACCGTGCTGATGCGCGACGACCTGTCGTCCCGGCCGGTGGGTGCGCTGCTGAAGGGACTCGCCCCGCACGGGGCGACGGCGGGGCTGAAGCTGCCCGCGGGCACGGCGCGGCTGCGGCTGACGACGGCCGTGCGCAGTTCCCCGGCCGAGCACCCGGCCGCCAGGGTGGACCTGGCGGTCACCCTGGAGGACCGCTACGGCGTCCCGTACCGCAAGGCGCTGCCCTCGCTGCCCGCCGACGGCCGCGCCCGCCCCCTCGACGTGGACCTGCCCCCCGCGGCGGGGCCCCTGACGCTCACCGGTCTCGATCTGAGCGTGCCCCAGCCCGTCGACCGGGCCGCGCGGCACCGCCTGACCGTCGGGGCCGCGGAGGCTGTCGGCAGCGGCGGGACGGTGACGAGGCTGACGCTGCCCACCGCCTGGACCGCGGTGTCCTCCGGCGGCTCGGACCCCCTCCCCGACGGCAGGAACACCCCGGGCGCCGCCGAGGTGGCCGCCGGCCGGCCGCTGGCGGTCACCTACGGCACCGGCTACGTGCCGCACGAGGACATGTGGTCGTTGGGCTCGGCCGTCACCGTACGGCTCCAGGTCACCCAGCCCGCGCAGGAGGAGATCGCGGCCGTGGCCACCGACCGCTTCCTGACCGCCGCCGGGGCCCACGCGGGCCAGCGCATGGACGTGACGTTCGCCGGCCGCAACCTCCCGGTGCGGATCGTGCGCGCGGTGCGGGAGCTGCCGACCACCGCCGGGGCGGCGCAGAGCTCCGCGCCGGACGCGGCGCACGACGGCGGCGGCCTCCTCGTCGACCTGCGGGCGGTCAACCGGATGCTCCAGACCCGCTACGGGGAGAACGCCGAGCCCACCGAGTGGTGGCTGCGCACCGCCCCCCGGTACGCGAGCGCCGTCGCCGCCGGCCTGCGCTCCCTGCCCGACGTCGACCCGGCGCGTGTGGTGGTGCGCGAGGAGATCGCCGACGGACTGCGCGACGACCCGTTCGGCGCCGGACCGGCCGCCGCGTTCACCGCGGCCGCGGCCGTGGCGGCGGCGCTGGCCGCGCTCGGCTTCGCGGTCAGCGCGGCCGGAGCGCTGCGCGAGAGGGACGCCGAGTTCGCCGTGCTGCGCGCGCTGGGCGCCCCGCGCCGCCAGCTCGCCCGGATGCTCGCCGCCGAACAGGGCGTGCTGGTGGCCCTGGGCCTGGTGGTCGGCGTGGCGCTGGGCGCGGTGCTGACCCGGGCCGTGATCCCGCTGATCGTGCTGACCGGGCAGGCCACGAAACCGGTACCGGCGGTGCTGGTCGAACTGCCGGTGGGCCAGGTGGCGCTGCTGCTGGCCGCCGTCGCCGCCGCACCGCTCGTCGTCACGGCGGTGCTGACCCTGCGCCGGGCCGACCCGGCGGTGTCCCTTCGAGACCGCGGAGGTGAGTGAGGTGAACACCGTCGCTCCCGCCTGGGTCCGGGTACGGCTGCGCACCGCGCCGGGCGCCGCCGCCGCCCTCGCCCTGCTGGTCGCGCTGACCGCGTGCCTGGCCGCCGCCTTCCCGCGCGCCCTGGACCACTACGAGGACGCGGGCCTGGGCCGGGCCGTCGAGCAGGCGACGCCGAAACGCACCACGCTGACGGTGAGCGCCCCGCAACCCGGCCTCCAGTTCCCGGCCGCCGAGCGGGAACGGGCGCTGCTGCCGCAGGCCCTCGGCCGCCAGTTCGACAAACTCGTCGACGCCGTCCCCGGGCCGCTCACCGTCGACCGCGACCAGTCGTCCTACGGCGTGCAGAACACCGCCGACCTGGAAGTGCCGGACGCGTGGATCCCACGGCCCAACGGCATCCCCGCCCAGATCCGCCTCGTCGCGCAGGACGGACTCGCCGCGCACTCCTCCCTGCGCGCCGGCCGGCTGCCCCGCGCGAACGGCCCGGTCACCGCCGAGAGTGCCGAGGTGGAGGCCGCGGTCACCGCCGAGACGGCCCGCAGCCTGCACATCGAGCCGGGTTCGGTCCTCCACCTGCCCGCCGTCTCCCGCGCCCCGCTCGCCGTCCGCGTCACCGGCATCGTCACGCCCCGCGCCCCCGACGGCGCCTACTGGGCGACCGAGTCGCTGCTGCGCTCCCCCGCCCTGATGCGGGTGCCCGGCAGCAGCGACCCGTTGTACTACTGGCTCGGCGCCGTGCTGCTTCCGCCGCAGGCGGCCCCGGCCCTGCTGGCCACCAACGGCAAACCGGTCCGCTACTGGCAGATCGCCCCCGACGGCGGCGCCCTGCACGCCCACGACCTCGGCCGGCTGAAGTCGGCGGTCGCCACCCTGGAGGCCGGTCCGGGTCTCGGGCAGATGCGCGCGGCCACCGCCCCGGTCGCGCAGGCGAGCACCGACCTCGACGACGTCCTCACCTCCTACGACCGCCTGACCGCGGGCATCGGCCCGCTGGTCGCGGTCGCCGCGTTCGGCAGCGCGACCGTCGCCGCGGTGGTCCTGATGATGGCGGGCGGCCTGGCCGCCGACCGGCGCCGCGCCGAACTCACCCTGCTGCGCGCCCGCGGCGGCTCGCTGCGCGGCCTGACCGGACGGCTGCTGGCCGAGACCGCGGTGGTCGCCCTGCCCGCCGGGGCCCTCGGACTGGGCGCGGCGCTCCTCGCCGTCCCCGAGGGCCGCCGCCTCCCGGCGCTCCTCGCGGCCGTCGCCGTCACGGCCGTCGCCTGCCTCGCACTCCCGTTGCGCGCGGCGGCGGCGCACCGGGTGGTGCGCCTGCACGGCCCGCGCGAGGACACGGTCTCCGTACGCCCCTCCCGGCGCCGTACGGTCGCCGAGCTGACGCTGCTGGTGATCGCCGCCGCGGCGGTGGAGGCCCTGCGCCGGCGCGGGGTCTCCGGCGCCTCGGACGCCTCCGGGAACCAGCTGGTCTCGCTGGCGCCGGTGCTGGTCGGGGTGATCGCGGCCCTCGTCCTGGTCCGGCTGTACCCGCTGCCGCTGCGCTGGCTGATGGGCCCGGCCGGGCGGCTGCGGGGGGCGGTCGGTCACCTCTCCCTGGCCCGCGCGGGCCGTACGTCCGTGTCCGCGGTGCTGCCGCTGCTCGCCCTGCTGACCGCGCTGACCACCGCCGCGTTCGGCGGCTCCGTCCTGGCGGGGGTGGCCGACGCCCGCGACCACGCCGCGCTCATCGCCGTCGGCGCCGACGGCCGCGTCGAGGGCACCGGGGTGCTGCCGGCCACGCTGGCCGACCGGGTGCGCAAGGTGCCCGGCGTGCGCGCGGTGACCGAGGCGGGCGTCAACTACGAGGCCAAGGCGGGCGACAACCTGACGCAGACCACCCTGGCGGCCGTGGCCCCCGCCGACTACGCGGCCCTGGCCCGCCGCACCGGACTCGGCGCGTTCTCCCCGGAGGAACTGCGGCGGCCGGCCGGCGGCCCGAAGGCGCCGCTGCCCGCGCTGGCCTCCCCGTCGGCCGCCCAGACCTACGGCACCCGGCCCTTCCCGGTCCGGCTGGACGACGGGACCACGGTCACCGTCCGGATCGCCGTCGTCCGGGACCGGACACCGGCCGTGATCGGCACCCGCTTCCTGGTCGTGGACCGGGCCGGGCTGAGCCGCCAGGCCGCCCGCACGAGCACGCTGCTGCTGACCGGCGACCACCTGGACGCGGACGCGCTGCGGCGGGCGGCGGGAACGGCCGTGGGCGTGCAGCTGCGCTCCGCCGAACGGGCCCGGTACGTCGACTCGCCCCTCCAGTCCGGCGCCGAGCACATCTACACGGCGGCGGTGGCGGCCGGCGCCGGCTACGCGGTGCTCGCCCTGCTGCTGGCCCTGCTGCGGGCCGCGCCCGAGCGCACCGCGATGCTCGCCCGGCTGCGCACCATGGGCCTCACCCGCGCCCAGGGCCGCCGCCTCCTCGTCCTGGAGTCCCTCCCGCAGGCGGTGCTCGCCGCGGCGGGCGGCGCGCTGACGGGCTGGGCGACCATCCGCCTGCTGTCGCCCGGGATCGACCTGACGACCATCGCGCTGCCCGCCGGCGCCGCCTCGGCCGGCGGGAACGTGCTGCGCACCGATCCGCTGTCGCTGGCCCTGCCGGCGGCGGGGGTCCTGGTGCTGGCGGTCGCCGTCGCCGTCGCACAGGCGTGGTGGACCGGCCGCAGGGGCTCCGTACGGGAGCTGCGGGCGGGGGACGCGCGATGAGCCCGCACCCGCCGCCCAGCCGCGCAGGCGGTCCCGGTCGCCGCCCCGGCCGTCGCGGCGACGACGGCGGCAGCGGCGGCAACCGCCACGGCCCGGACCGTGACAGCGGTCGCGGCCTCGGGAACCGCCGTCGCCGTGGCCGGACCAGTGGCGGCGGCACCGGCGACTGCCCCGGCCGTAGCTGCGGGCACGGCACCGGCGACCGCCGTGGACGAGACCGACGAGACCCTCGTGACCGCCGTAGCCGCCGTAGCCGTCTCATCCGCCGTAGCCGTCTCAGCCGCCGTGCAGGAGTCTTCCGATGACGACGAATCCCACCCTTGCCGACCTGGCCCGGCGCGCCACCGAGGACCGCACCCGCCCGGCCTACGGCCACGACGCCCTGATCACCTGCGACCGGCTGGTGCGCATCTTCTCCACCGACGGCGTGGAGGTGCAGGCCCTTCAGGGACTCGACCTGCTGGTCCGCCAGGGGGAGCTGATGGCGCTGGTCGGCGCGTCCGGCAGCGGCAAGTCCACCCTCATGAACATCCTCGCCGGCCTGGACACGCCCACGGCGGGCGCGGCCCGGGTCGGGGACCACGACCTGCTCGCCATGACCGCGAAGGACCGGCTGCGCTACCGCCGCGAGGTCGTCGGTTTCGTCTGGCAGCAGACCTCCCGCAACCTGCTGCCCTATCTGACCGCCGCGCAGAACGTGGCGCTGCCCATGCAGCTGTCCGGCTCGCGCGGCCGCGGCCGCCGCGCCAAGGCCGAACGCGCGCTGGAACTGCTGGAGATGCTGGAGGTCGGCGAGTGCCGCGACCGGCGCCCGCACCAGATGTCCGGCGGCCAGCAGCAGCGCGTCGCCATCGCGGTGGCCCTCGCCAACAACCCCGCCGTGCTGCTCGCCGACGAACCCACCGGTGAACTCGACTCCCACACCGGCGAGCAGGTCTTCGCCGCCTTCCGCACCGCCAACGAACGCCTGGGCACCACCATCGTCATCGTCACCCACGACCAGGCGGTGGCCACCGAGGTCCGCCGCACGGTCGCCATCCGCGACGGCCGCACCTCCACGGAGGTGCTGCGCCGCAGCGAGGTGGACGAGGCGACGGGCGACGAGCGGCTGGTCAGCCGCGAGTACGCCATGCTGGACCGCGCCGGACGCCTCCAGCTGCCGGCCGACTACACCCAGGCCCTCGGGATGCGCGACCGCGTGGCCCTGGAACTGGAACCGGACCACATCGCGGTGTGGCCGGACGACAGCGAACGGGACTGAACCGGCGGGGCGGAGCGGAATCGGCGGGGGCGGAACCGGCGGGGCGGCAGTGCTGCCGCCTGGCAGGGCGGGGCCGCCCGGCGGGCTGGGCAGGACAGGACTTGCCGGCTGCCGGGACCGGGCGGCGCCGGCTCAGCGGACGCTGACGCCCAGTGTGCCGAGGCCGGCCCGCCGTACGGCTATCGACCCGTAGGGGGTACGCAGCCGGAGCCAGGCGCCCGAGGAGAACAGCGCGAGGCCACCGTCCGGAGCGGCGGGCGGGCCGCCGAGGGGGCCGGTGGGCGCGGCGGGTCGCAGGAAACCGAGGGACTGCGCCGCGTGCACGGCCCGCACGGGCAGCCCGGTGTCCGCGACCGTCCGGGACCAGATGTCCCGCCCGATCCGGTCGAGTTCACCGCGGGTACGCGCCTCGGGCGCCAGTTCTCCCGTACGGGCGCGGAACTCGGCGACGGCCCCGGAGACCAGGGCGCGCAGGGAGTCGGCCGGGGGAAGCCCCCGCTCCGGCCGCCAGCCGCCGCGCGGGGGCAGCACGCCCGCCCACGGCGGCCCGGTCACCGCGGCCGGGACGGCGGCCGTGGCCGCCTTCTCGTCGAGGGACTCCAGGAGTTCCCCCGCGGAGACGGTCACGTCGAGGGTGACGTCGAGCCCGTCCTCGTAGGGCTTGGCCAGAGCGGCCGCGCGTACCGCCAACACCTCGAAGGAGGCCGGCCGCCCGAACACCGCCAGGGCCGTCCCGGCCGCCTGGAGGCGGACGGCGGCGGCGCGGTCGTAGTGGAGCAGCCGGGAGAGGAAGGCGGCGAGGTCGGCCGCCTCCGTCTCGTCGGCGAGGTGGAGCACCGTCATGCGGCGACGGCCTCCTCCTCGTCCGTGTCCCGGTACTCGCGCAGGAACTCGCGTTCCTCCTCGGTGAGCCTGCGGGGCCGCTGCGCCTCGAAGTCGAACGGCACGATCACCGTGGAGGCCCGGACGTAGACCTGGTCGCCGTCCTTCACCTCGTAGCCGAGGGTGAAGGAGGCGGCCCTGATCTCGGTGACCCACAGCTCGATGTCCACCGGCTCGTGCCGGTGGACGAGCTGCCGCTTGTAGTCGATCTCGTGGCGCGCCACCACCGACCCCTGCTTGAACTGCTTGTCCGGGCGGAACAGGAAGTCGATACGGGCCTCCTCCAGGTAGCGGAGGAAGACCACGTTGTTGACGTGGCCGTACGCGTCCATGTCCGCCCAGCGCAGGGGGCAGCGGTATGTGTGGCGCATCTGCCGGCTCAGCCCCGGGTCAGCTTCTTGTAGGTGGCCCGGTGCGGGCGGGCGGCGTCCGGGCCGAGCCGCTCGATCTTGTTCTTCTCGTACGACTCGAAGTTGCCCTCGAACCAGAACCACTTGGAGTCACCCTCGTAGGCGAGGATGTGCGTCGCCACGCGGTCGAGGAACCACCGGTCGTGGGAGACGACGACGGCGCAGCCGGGGAACTCGAGCAGCGCGTTCTCCAGGCTGGAGAGGGTCTCGACGTCGAGGTCGTTGGTGGGCTCGTCGAGGAGCAGCAGGTTGCCGCCCTGCTTGAGGGTGAGCGCGAGGTTGAGGCGGTTGCGCTCGCCGCCGGAGAGGACGCCGGCCGGCTTCTGCTGGTCCGGGCCCTTGAAGCCGAACGCGGAGACGTACGCCCGCGACGGCATCTCCACCTGGCCGACGTTGATGTAGTCGAGCCCGTCGGACACGACCTCCCACAGCGTCTTCTTCGGGTCGATGTTGGCGCGGGTCTGGTCGACGTAGGAGATCTTGACGGTCTCGCCGACCTTGATGTCGCCGGTGTCCGGCGTCTCCAGGCCCTGGATCATCTTGAACAGGGTGGTCTTGCCGGCGCCGTTCGGGCCGATGACACCCACGATGCCGTTGCGCGGGAGGGTGAAGGACAGGCCGTCGACGAGGACCTTGTCGCCGAAGCCCTTGTGCAGGTCGTTCACCTCGACGACCACGTTGCCCAGGCGGGGGCCCGGCGGGATCTGGATCTCCTCGAAGTCCAGCTTGCGCATCTTGTCCGCCTCGGCGGCCATCTCCTCGTAGCGCGCCAGACGCGCCTTGGACTTGGCCTGCCGCCCCTTGGCGTTCGACCGCACCCACTCCAGCTCTTCCTTGAGCCGCTTCTGCCGCTTGGCGTCCTTCTGGCCCTCGACCTTGAGGCGGGCGGCCTTGGTCTCCAGGTACTTGGAGTAGTTGCCCTCGTAGCCGTGCAGGCGGCCGCGGTCGACCTCGCAGATCCATCCGGCGACGTTGTCGAGGAAGTACCGGTCGTGGGTGACGGCGACGACGGTGCCCTCGTACTTGGCGAGGTGCTGCTCCAGCCAGTTCACCGATTCGGCGTCGAGGTGGTTGGTGGGCTCGTCGAGCAGCAGCAGGTCGGGGGCCTCCAGCAGCAGCTTGCACAGCGCCACGCGGCGCTTCTCGCCACCGGAGAGGTTGACCACGGGCCAGTCGCCGGGCGGGCAGCCCAGGGCGTCCATGGCCTGCTCCAGCTGGGCGTCGAGGTCCCAGGCGTTGGCGTGGTCCAGCTCCTCCTGGAGCTTGCCCATCTCCTCGAGCAGCGCGTCCGAGTAGTCGGTCGCCATCTGCTCGGCGATCTCGTTGAACCGGTCGAGCTTGCCCTTGACCTCGGCGACGCCCTCCTGGACGTTCTCCAAGACCGTCTTCTCCTCGTTCAGCGGGGGCTCCTGGAGCAGGATGCCGACGCTGTAACCGGGCGACAGGAACGCGTCACCGTTGGAGGGCTGCTCGAGCCCCGCCATGATCTTCAGCACGGTCGACTTACCGGCACCGTTCGGGCCGACGACGCCGATCTTGGCACCCGGAAGGAAATTCAGGGTGACGTCGTCGAGGATCACCTTGTCGCCGTGCGCCTTGCGCGCCTTGCGCATGGTGTAAATGAACTCAGCCAAGAGAAACCGTCCGGCAGCTTGAATCTGGCAGTGGGCAGATACACCCCATCTTGCCTGACCGCCACCCCTGGATGGAAACCAGTAGGGCGGCGGGGCTCTGAGCTGGGGTTTCGTCGGTGGCGACCGAGGGGAGCCTGTCACTGTCGGTCGCCGTCGGGTGGCCTCGGGCCCCCTCGCACGGTCCAGGGACGGCTCAGAGAGCAGAGTCCCCGCCAACACCGTGCCGGGCTATCGTGCCGCTGTGACCAGCGCAGCGGACCGTCCCATCCTCTTCCTCGACGTCGACGGTCCACTCATCCCGTTCGGGGCGTCGCACGGTTCATCGACGTCTGTCGATCAGGGGAACCCGCTGCTTGATCGACTGGACCCCGGCGTGGGATCGCGCCTCCTCGCCCTGGGCTGTCAGCTCGTCCGGGCCACGACGTGGCTGGAGGACGCGAACGAGGCCGTCGCTCCGCGCCTGGGACTACCGAAACTGCCCGTGGTGGAGTGGCCGGATGCCGGCGCCGACGAGGGACCCCGCGGCCTGCACTGGAAGACTCGCCCCTTGATCGAGTGGGCCGACGGTCGACCGTTCCTCTGGGTCGACGACGAAATCAGCGCCATGGATCGCTTGTGGGTCGACGCCCAGCATCCTGGGCCCTCGCTGCTACATCGCGTCGACCCGGCACAAGGACTCGTCGACGCCGACTTCTCGACGCTCGGCGACTGGCTCGCTGTGAGGGAACCGACTAACGGTTGATCGGGATCTCGTAGACGATCTCGCAATGTGCGGCGGGCACGATGATGTCCGCTGTCTCGACGGGCCGTCCTTGGCCGCTGTAGTACGTCCGCCGGATGTGCGTGACGAGCGCGGCTTTCTGGATGCCGAGCAGGGAGGCTTCCTCGGCGGTGGCCTGCCGGCTTCGGTCACCTGGCACGGCGTAGAACTTCTACCGAGTCCCGTTCTCGGTGCTCTGGCACGTCTGCGGCACGTCCTTGCGGGCTAGGTGCCGTCCTCTTCCTCCAAGCCGAAGTGCTCGGGCAACTCCATCATCAAAGCGCGTACATCCGGGCGTGTCTCCTGATCTGCCGCCGCCTTGAAGAGGCCCGCGAGACGTAGGCGGTCCGCCGGCGGAAGCTCGCCCAACGTGCCAGCAAGGTCGTCGAACCAGGCAGTGGCGAGGGCGGGATCCACCTCTTCATCGCTCGTCATCTCGACAGCGGTGATCAACTGAGCCATGGCAGCGGCAAGGGTGTTCAACAGCCGGGCAGACATGGTGAACGTGCCCCTCAGTCCGTCGGGATCAGGTGCGCCCAGACGGTGCCGAGCCTCTTGAGCAAGTCACGCTGCTCGTCAATCCAACCGCGGTCCACTTCGAGGGAGATGGCCAGCCTTGTGGTCTGCTGGTCTGCGATGGTGACCGTGATCCCATCCTGGTCGTCCTCCCGCCAATCCAGGCGGATGCCGATCTCGGCAACTCGCGCCGCCTCACGCCACACGGCGTCGCGCCCCGCGGCGACCTCCTCCAGTACGTGTGCCCAGCCGGCCAGGTCCCTTGGATCCACATAGGTGTCGAGGACACCGGCCACGAAGTCGTTGTTGACCAAGAGCTGCCCCTTCACGTCCGGGATGCCCGGGGCGTAGGAGTCGTTCAGCTCGACCACGACCCTGCCGCCGTGCCTACCGGTGATCCGCAGCAGTGCGAACCGCTCAGGCTCCTTCGTGTTCCACCCTTGGGTGATCGGTCCAGCGCTGATGCTGCGCACTCTAGACAGCACCACTGACGATGCCTGCTGCGCTCATGGTCTCCATGGGTGACTCAAGACCTGCCTTCTTGCCCTGGGCCTTGCCGGAGGTCTGGGTGAGCTGGGTTTTTACAGTCGAGTCGGGGCAGCGGTTCCGGACGTCTGGATGGTCGTCGTTGGTCGTTGTGGGCCACTGCTGCGCGACCTCGGACGGTCCCGGCACCTATCGTTTCTGTGCCCTGTAGCGCTTCATCAGCGCAGTGATCCGTGCCTGGTCCGCCGGGCCGTTCAACTCGGCAAGGAGATCGTCGGGACACAGCTCGTAGAGATCCCCCCACCATCGACGCCCTCGGTTGTCCCAGATCCGGTATCCACCCGGCGCACCCCGCGCTACGTAGCGTCTCCTGCTCACTGTCCTCCCGCTCCGGGCACCGCCCCTGCCGGTGCTTCCGTACGTGGCCGACGGCCCGACGGCCCGGTGGCTGACCCGCAACGTGTCGCGCCTTCCCCGCCTCCGACGGCGCCGCGCCCCTCGCTGCCGCTCGCCCCGACCGCCCACGGGCACCCCCACCCGGCCCGGGGCACCGGGAAAGTTCCGGTATCCGGTCACTCGGCCGACATGACATCGTTGCGCCATGACAGCAGCGGAGGTACAGGGCGGCCTACGGGACCTGCTCAACGAGTGGGACCCGATCGGTGTGGTCGATCTTGAACTGGACGAGGATCCTGTCCAGGACGAGTACGACTGCCTCATCCCTCCGCTCCTTGATCGTCTGAGGCGTGGAGCCGACCGGACGGAACTGCGGAATTTCCTGTACCAGGAGCTGACGGACCACTTCGGCCTGAGCCACCCCTATGACGTCGACGGTATGGCTGCCCGCCTCACCGCCTGGTGGACATCGGTACCTCCCCAGGTCTGACGCACGTCGGCCACGGAGCCCGTGGCTCCGTTCCCCGGTGCGGGCCTGACCCGCCCGGGGCTCTCTGCCGGCTCGGGAAGGTGCCTGGCCGGGAAGGCCGGTGCTGGCGGGTTCGTCAGTGGTCGGTGGTCTTCTTCTTGCGGACGATGCTCAGGGCCGTGGCGCCCAGGACCAGGAGGCTGAGGCCGATGGCGGCGATCAGGGGGGTCGTGTCGGTGCCGCCGGTCTCGGCGAGGTTCGTGCCGTCGGGGACCGCGCCCGCCTTGGCCGGGGCCGGGACGGGTTCGCCGAGCGTCTGGGTCTTCGTGCCGATGGCGGCGCCCTGCGTCTTGCAGTCGAGGACGCCGGTGAAGCGCTGTCCCCGGCCGTCCGGGCCGGTGAGCGTGAAGTCGTAGGCCTGGTCCTCCTGCAGCGGGACCGCGATCGTACGGGTCCTGCCCGCGGGGACGCTGTGGCCGGTGCCCATCAGCTCGAAGGTGTACGGCTGGTCGCCCTTGTTCGTCACCCTGATGTCCAGGGCGCCCTCGGCGCAGTCCTTCTGCGCCGACAGGGCCGGTATGGCGCCCTTGTCGGCCCAGGTGGCGACGGCGGTCGCGGAGACCGTCGACTCGCTGGAACCGGCCAGGATCTGCGTCTGGCTGCGGCTGTCGGAGGTGAAGGCGCGGCCGACCGGCACGGTGGTGGACGCCTGGACGGTCAGCTCCGCCGAGCCCGCGGCGTCGCCCGGTGCCGGGGAGGCGCCGTCGGCTCCGGCGGCGGAAGTCCGCGGCACGTCGAAGTAGAGCCTGCTGCCGTTCCTGGCCGTGGTGACCGGCTTGCCGTCCTTGCCGACGATCCGCACGCCGCCGGCGTCCACCGGGGGCACCACCGTCACGCTGCTCGCGTCCGTGCGGACGGTCACCGGGCCCAGCCGCCGCCCGGGGTGGCCGGAGACGGCGGGCGGGTCGAGGCTGAGCGAGGCCTTCGGCTCGGCCAGGTCGCGCGCGCTGCTGTGCAGGTAGTCCGCGAGTTTCTCGGCCCGGGCGTCGACGGCGTCCACGTGCGCGCCGTCGGAGTAGCGCCAGATCGCCACCTGGGTGCCCGTCGCCGCGTCCTGCTCGGTGAGGTTCTTGACCCCTGCTTTCGCGGCGAGTGCCGCCAGGTCGTTCACCTGGGGGTAGGAGTGGTTCAGGATCCAGCGGATCTTCCCGGCGTTCTTGTTCGCGCCGAGGGAGGTGCCGCTCCAGGGCGTCTCCTGGTACTTGGCGTCCTTCTGCGTGGGGTTGTGGATGTCGACGCAGTACGTCTGCAGCATGCCGCCGCCGTCCACGGCCATTTCGAACAGCCCCGCGGAGATCTGGTGGTCACCGCCCTCGTCGTGCAGGACCGCGGCGCCGTACGTCTTCAGGCCGCTCATGGTGGCGCTGGCCCCGCCCTGGCTCTGCGGTCTCCCGTCGGCGGCGGCCGGGCCGGCGGCAGCCAGGACACCGGCGGCGACGAGTCCGGACGTCAGGGCCACGGCGGCGAGGCCGGCCGCCCGCCGCCCGCGCACGGACCGCGCGGAGTACGAAGCACACACAGAATTCCCCTTCGAGCAGGACCCGTTCATGTGGGGGTGCGGTCCCACCAGCAGAATCTCCAAGCCCAGAGAGCTACTTCGGCATCCTATGGACCCCTCACCGCGGCACTTGCTGTCAGGTCGTCAGGTGGCTGATCCGAATCGGAATCGTTATCGCCGCCCGCCGCCCCGGTGAACAGCCGGTATCGACAAATCCGTCCCGACCTGCTTTGTCGGGCGGGTGCGGCGACGGCCGTCGGCGCGCGAGGCGACGGGAAGGCGCGGGGCGGCCGGTCCCGGGGCTCCGGGGTCGGCCGCCCCCCGCGTCGTCACGTCACCGCGGCCGGTGCGCGCTCCGGCCGGGCCGCCTGCTGTGCCGGTGGTCCGGCCGGGGCCGGCCCCGGGGTCTCCCAGGACGGTTCGGGCTGCGCCGGTTCATGGGGTGCCGGGGCGCCGGCCGTGCCGGGCTCCGGCCTGCCCGTCGTCCGCCGGAACGCCGCCGTCCCCCGCGCCAGGTCGTGCCCGATCGCCACGGCGTCGATGTCGGCCGATGTGCGGCTGGTGCCGTCGCGGGTCTCCGTACGCACCTTCAGCCGGCCCTGGACGAGGACGGGGTCGCCCACGTTCAGCGACGCCATCGCGTTGGTGGCGAGCTGGCGGTTGGCCCAGACCGTGAAGAAGTTGGTGTGCCCGTCGGTCCAGGCGCTCTTCTCGCGGTCCCAGTAGCGCGAGGTGACCGCCAGCCGGAAGCGCGCCGACGCGCCCGACGCCGGCTCCCGGTACACCGGCTGCGTCGCCACGTTGCCGACCACGCAGACCGTCGTCTCGTTCATCGTCTTCCCCTCCCTCGCCCGGCCCGTCCGGGCCGGGCGGACACGCGTACGGGCCCGTCCCGTACGGCTGCGTCTGCCGCGCCGACCGCGTCCGTCGCGATCGCCGCGGCACCAGACTGCCGCCGCCGGGACGGGCCCGCAGAGACCTGTGGACCACCGCCCGCCTGTGGACAACTCCCTCACCCGAACAGGTGAAAGGCCCTGTCCGGGCGGCGGCTCACGCCTCCCCGCCCACGAGCCCCCGCCGCCCGTCCCGGCCTCACCTCGGCCTCACCGGCCTGCCTCACCTGCCCGCCTCCCCTCTCGGCCCCGCCCCTCGGCCTCCCCGCGCACGGCACCCCGCCTCACCGCGCCCCCGGCACCACTCCTGCGGCCACTCCCGCCCCGGTCACCCGGGAGTACTGCTCGCGCACCTCCCGGTAGCGGAGCAGTTCCGCCGCCACCGGATCCAGTACCCGGGCCCGCCCGCACCCCCCGGCCGCCTCCCGCAACCGGCGCTCCGCCTCCTGCCCGTACCGTCTGGCCGGGCCGCGGGCCGCGATGCGGCAGCTCCACTCCACGAGCGGCCCGCCGACGATCCCGGCGATCATCAGCAGCACCGGCACACCGAGGTTCGGCGACAGGACGCCGGCGATCTGGCCGACCAGCCACAGGCCGCCGACGACCTGGAGGATCGTCATCGACGCCTGGGCCAGGACGGCGGCCGGCCACCAGCCCGGCCGCGGCGGACGGCCCGGGGGCAGCCCGGCCCGCGCCGCCAGTTCGTCCAGTGCCTCGGGCAGTCCCTGGGCGCCGCGCACCGCGGCCTCGCGGACCGCCTGCGCCCACGGCGCCGGGAGGCCGGCCGCGGCCCGTTCGGCCACCGTGCGCACGGCCTGTTCGACGCGCTGGCGCGCCGTGGCCTCCTCGTCCGGCTGCGCGCGCACCGGCAGGCGCCCGGTGGGGGGTTCGCGCCGGTCCTGGTACCAGCGCCACAGCCGCAGCCACGGCGTGCCGCACGCCCGGCCGGCGTTGCGCAGCCAGGCGCGTTCGGCCGCCTCGCCCGCCGCGATGGCGCCCACCGCGTCCGCGAGGCGGGCCGCGAACTCCTCCCGCGCCTCCTCGCTGAGCCCGGCCCGCCGCCCGGTGGCGTACACGGGCCGCAGGTGGACCGCCGCCGCGTCGACGTCGGCGGCGATGCGCCGGGCCGCGGCGCCCCGTTCGGCCACGAACTGGCCGAGTGATTCCCTCAGTTCGCCGATGCCGTCGCCGGTGAGCGCGGAGAGCGCGAGGACGGTCGCGCCCGGTTCGCCGTACTCCCCGAGGGCGATGCCGTCCTCGTCGAGCAGCCGCCGCAGGTCGTCGAGGACCTGGTCGGCGGCCTCGCCGGGCAGCCGGTCGATCTGGTTGAGGACGACGAACATGACCTCGGCGTGGCCCGCCAGGGGACGCAGGTAGCGCTCGTGCAGGACGGCGTCCGCGTACTTCTCCGGATCGACCACCCAGATGACCGCGTCGACCAGCCCGAGGATGCGGTCCACGTGCTCCCTGTGCTGCACGGCGGCCGAGTCGTGGTCGGGCAGGTCGACCAGGACGAGCCCGCGCAGCTGCGGGTCGGCGTCGGGGCCCTGGACGGGGCGCCTGCGCAGCCGGCCGGGGATGCCGAGCCGGTCGATGAGGCCGGCCGCGCCGTCGCTCCAGCTGCACGCGATGGGTGCGGCGGTGGTCGGCCGGCGCACGCCGGTCTCCGAGATCGGCACGCCCGCGAGGGCGTTGAACAGCTGCGACTTGCCGCTGCCGGTGGCGCCCGCGATGGCGACGACGGTGTGGTGTCCGGACAGCCGGCGGCGCGCCGCCGCCTCGTCGAGGACCCGTCCCGCTTCGGCGAGGGTGCGGTTGTCCAAGCGGGTGCGGGACAGGCCGACGAGTTCGCGCAGCGCGTCCAGGCGCGACCTCAGCGGTCCGTCGTAGGCGAGCGGGGGCACGGGCAGCGACCGGGCGGGACGCGGCTCGACGGGGACGAGGTCGGCGGCGCTCGTGCCGGTCTCGGTGACGCGGCGCGCGATGAGACCGTCGTCCCAGGCCCCGTCGGTTCCGGTGCGGCCCGGTGCGTCGTCGTCCTTCACGCGCGCGTGCCGGTCGGGTCGCTCCGCGGACCGGTCGGCGTACCGGTCCGCGTGGCCCGCCGGGTGCCCGTCCCCCCGCACGTCCGCGTGCCCGGGCGAGTGCCCGCCCTCGTGCCGCTCCGCGTACCCGTGCGCGGCCCCGCCCTCGCGCCGCTCCGGATACCCGTGCGCGTGGGCGCCCTCCCGTCCGTCCGTGTACCGCTCCCCTCGCCCGTCCGGGTACCGGACGCCGTGTGGGCCGGCCTCCCGGGGCCCGTGTCCTTCCGCGGGCCGGACGAGAGCGGCGCCCGGCGCCGGCGCACCGCCCCTGCCGTCCCCGGTGCCTCTGAGACCTCTTCCGTCCCTGTCGTCCCCGCCGCCCCTCCGCTCGCCCGCGTCCCTCATGACGTTGCCGTCCACCCTGTCCGAGCCCTCCGCTCTGTCGCGGGAGCCCTGGAAGCGCCCGGGGGCCGGGCTCCCCGCGTCCCGCGTCCCGTGTCCGTCGGCGGAGACCGTGCCCTCCGTGTGGTCCGCGCGCTCCGTACGCGCGGCGCGTTCGGTGTGTTCCGTTCGGTCCTGGTCAGTGACGGCGGTCACCGGTCACCTCTCCTTCAGCAGTACGGACAGCGCGGCGATGAGTTCGGCCTGCGGCTCGGGATGCACCTCCAGGGCGTCGAGCGGGGCCAGCCGGCGCTCCCGTTCGGCGTGCATCACCCGGTCCAGGTAGTCGGCGAGCAGCCGCCCGGCGCGGTCGCGCAGCCGCAGGGCGCCGTGCGCGCCGATCCGCTCGGCGAGCCCCTCCCCCGCGGCCCGCCCCCGGCGGCCCCCCAGCAGCCCGGTGGCGGCCAGCGCAGCGACGACCTCGGGGTCCGGTGCGACGCTGCGGTCCAGTTCGCGCACCTCGTCCTCGGCGTACTCCTCCAGCTCCCGCCGCCAGCGCCGTACGGCCAGTCCGATGCGGTGCTCCGCGCTCTCCGCGGCGGGGGGATGGTCGGCCAGGCCCGGTGCGGCCGCGGCCGGTTCGCGCCGCCAGGCGTCGTCGATGCGCTCGTCGGCGGCGGTCACCGCGCACAGCAGCAGGGCGCCGAGGCTCTCCACGAGCGCGTCGAGCAGTTCGCCCGCGGTGCAGTCCAGCGGGTAGGCGCGCCAGCGTTTGAGGGCGTCCCCGGCGAGGACGGCGCCCGCCTGCAGCCGGCCCCGCAGGCGGGCGTACTCGCCGTCGTAGGCGCTGTCCACGGCGGAGATGAGCCGCAGGGCGGCCGAGTGCTGTGCGGCGGCGGCGCCGGCCAGCTCCGGCATCCGGGACTTGAGCGAGTCGAGCAGGCCGTGGGCGGTGCGGGCCATCGCGTACTGGCGGGCCGCGGGGTCCTGTGCCTGGTGGACGAGCCAGGTGCGCAGCGGTGCCACGGCGGTGGCGGGCAGCAGTCCGCCGCCCCAGGCCGACTCGGGCAGTTCGGGCACCGTGAAGCGGGGGACGTCACCGAGCCCGGCCTTGGCGAGCAGGGCCCCGTACTGCCGGGAGACCTCGGAGACGACCTGGTGCGGCACCCGGTCCAGCACGGTCACGAGGGTGGCGTCGTACTCCTTGGCGGTGCGCAGCAGGTGCCAGGGGACGGCGTCCGCGTAGCGGGCGGCCGTGGTGACCATGACCCAGATGTCGGCGGCGCAGATCAGCTCGGCGGCCAGGGCCCGGTTCTCGGCGATCAGGGAGTCGATGTCCGGCGCGTCGAGCAGGGCGAGTCCGGGGGGCACGGTCTCCACCGTCTCGACGCGCAGCACGCGCGCGGGTTCGTCCTCGGGTCCCGGCGGCTCCGGCAGTTCGTCGGCGACCGGACCGGCTCCGGGGTCCCGGCGGGGCACCCACACACGCGCGAGGTCGGGCAGGACGCGCATGCCGCTGAACCAGTGGTGGTCCTCCGGATGACACACCAGTACGGGGGTCCTGGTCGTCGGCCGCAGGACTCCCGCCTCGCTGACCCGTCTCCCGACAAGGGAGTTGACGAGTGTGGACTTGCCCGCCCCGGTGGATCCTCCGACGACGGCCAGCAGCGGCGCGTCGGGCTCCTTGAGCCGGGGCACCAGGTAGTCGTCGAGCTGGGCGAGCAGTTCGTCGCGGTTGGACCGCGCGCGGGGGGCGCCCGGGAGGGGCAGCGGGAAGCGTGCGGCGGCGACACGGTCGCGCAGGGCGGAGAGTGCTTCGAGCAGCTGAGGCCGTACGTCCAAGGTCACCACATGTGAAGAATGCCCAATTTTAGGGGAATTCTGAAGCATATGAGCATGTCTGCGCGCCGACGGAACACAAGGGATGGAACGGACGAGTGGGACGAGGGCGCGGTCCAGGCATAACGAGTGCACAACACCCGGTGCCCGAGGCATCAAAAGCGGTGCACGATTCGTACCTGCCTGCGATTATCAGGACCGCTTCACTGAACCTCCACATCGAGCCACGGAGGCGAAGCAGCAGGGGCAAGGACGCGGGAGCCCTATCCTTGTCCCCGGCAACGTCACGGAACGGCCCGCACCGGGACGGCACCACGACAGAGGCCACCACACCAGGCCCCCGTAGCTCAGTGGATAGAGCAGGCGCCTTCTAAGCGCTTGGCCGCAGGTTCGAGTCCTGCCGGGGGCGCTCCGCTCGTGCGGTGCTCACGCCCTCCCTCCGGGAGGGCGTTCTTGCTGCCGGGCAGCACAGTAGCGAGTGCGGCGTAGCGCCGGCGTAAGCGCCGCGGAAAAAGGGGACGCCGCGAGCCGGGCGCCCCTTTTGTGCGCAGCTCCAAGAGCTGCGCACGGCCGCGGAACGTCCGGAACTCACCCCCGGGCGGCGCGGCCGGGCCGCCTTCAGGGGCGGTGGTGCGGCCAGCCGGCCAGGCCGCTGCCCTCGGGTGCGCGGCGCGTCGCATCGGCGACGCAGGCGTGGAAGGCGTAGACGGCGTGCAGGCCGCCGGTCTTGAACACCTTGAGGATGCGCGGATCGTCGCAGGTGAGGACCAGAGAGCCCGCCTGCGCGCGCAGGCGCTTGGTGAGCGCCACGATCAGGCCCAGGCCCATCGAGTCCAGGAACGTCACCCGGCCCAGGTCCAGGACAAGGTGCCGGTGCCCCTCGTCGATGAGCCGGACGACGGCCTCCCGGATCCCGGGCGACGAGCAGACGTCGACCTCGCCGGCCACGGTGACGACCGTCCACCCGTTCTCCGCGCGGCGCCCGAGGACGCCGTCCTCCGCGGGGCGCCGGCCGCCGCCGCTCTGCGGGGCGGGCCGGGCGACGCCGTCCTCCGCGGTGGGCCGATCGAGGATGCCGTTCTCCTGGGTGGGCTGTGGGACCGTCCGCACTCTTCGCTCTCCGCCTCTCTCGCCGTCCTCCATGACGCGCGCACCACACGCAGTACATGCCAGAGATGCCGCGCATGGCGTGTGTATCTCGTATGTCGCGTATGTGGCGCTTCATCCAGTAGACGGTTCCCGCTCCCGGCGCCACAAGAGTGCGATTTTCAGATGGTGAGCGAGAGGCCTCTCGTCACCCGGTCCGCCGCCGCGAGCAGCCGCTCGACCGCGCTCTCGATCGCGCGCGCCCGGTCACCGTCCGCGCGCAGGGAGACACCGAGCGAGCCCAGCGTGTCGCCCCGGTACACGGGGACGGCGACGCAGACGGTCCCGAGGGAGTACTCCTCCAGGTCGGTGACCGCCGGCGCGTCGGAGGAGGCGTCCAGCCGCCGCAGCAGCTCCGTGCGGTGGGTGATCGTCCGGGGCGTGAGGTCCTCCAGGCGGTGCCGCGAGAGGTACTCCTGGCGTGCCTCGTCGTCCAGCTCGCGCAGGACGCACTTGCCCAGCGCGGTGGCGTGGCCCGCGTCCTCGAACCCCACCCACAGCTCGGCCCGCGGGGCGCGGGGCCCGTCGACGATCTCCGCCACGCGGATCTCACCGTCCTCGTAGAACGTGAGGTAGGCGGCGGCCGACAGGTCGTCCCGCAGGGACCCCAGCGTCGGGCGGATCCGGGTGAGCCGTGTCTGCGCGCCGCCGACGTCGTGCAGGGCGTCCAGGCGCTCGCCGAGGACGAAGGAGCCGTCCTCCAGTTTGCGCACGTAGCCGTCGTGCAGCAGCGTCCGCAGCAGGTGGTACGTGGTGGCCAGGGCCAGGCCCGTCTCCCGCGCCAGCTGCTTGGCCGGCGCGCCGCCCTCATGGGCCCCGACCGCCTCCATCAGCCGGAACGCCCGCTGCACGGAGGCGATGAGCGTGGGGCCTTCCTGCGCTCCCATACCTCCACCGTGCGGGTGACGGACCCGCTCGGCAAACGCACGCCGGGACGACCGCGAGCGGAAGTCGAGCTTGTGGGGAACCGGAAAACCCGGGGCCGGGCCTGCCCCGGCCGGCCCCTTGACAACGAACAGGGGCCGGCCGGGGCGCGGCGCCCCGAGCGGGCGGCGGCCAGATGGTCACCGCCCGGCGCCCGGAGCGGCCGGCGGGCCGGTGATCACGGCCCGGACCGCACCGCCCCGGCCCCGGACCCGGCTCGGACCACCGCCGGATCCGGACCGCCCCGCGTCAGATCCGCTGCCACAGGGCCGGGACGTTCGGCGGCTCCCAGCCCGGGTACGCGGTGTGACCCTGGATGCACCGGTAGCTCACGCCGTCGTAGGTCACGACGTCCCCGGGCGCGTAGGTGGCGCCCGCCTGCCAGCTGGTCTGGCCGCCCCCGCCGGGCACGGTCAGGGTGTAGGTGGTGGTGTGGGTGGCCGTGCCGGTGCCGGTGATCGTCAGCGTGTACGTGCCGCCGGCCACGTCCGCCGCGACCTGGACGGTGGCGGTGGAGGACTGCCCGGAGGTCACCGAGGCCGGGCTGAAGCTCACGCTCACCCCCGACGGGGCGCCCGACGCCGACAGGCGCACGTTCTGCGCGGCACCGCCGGTGGTGGCCGTGGAGACGGTCACCGAGGCGGAGGAGCCGGGCCGGACCGTGCCGGCGGCCGGGTTCGCGGAGATCGAGAAGTCGTCCCCGGGCACGGGGGTGTCCCCGACGGCGGTCTTCCAGATCGTGTACGCGACCCCGTCGGCGCTGCGGTTCAGCGCGGTGGCGTTGATGTTGCCCGTGGTGTCGCACGCCGAGTGGTAGCACGAGTCGTAGGAGCGGCCCGCGGTACCGCCCCACTTGGCCGCCTCGGAGGCGGACTTCACCGCGTCGGCCCCGGTGGCGTAACCGGAGGTGGGGATGCCCACCTGCTGGAAGGAGTAGTCGTCGGAGCGGCCCTGGCCCTCGACGTTCTCCTGCGGTGCCAGGCCCAGGGAGTCCCAGTACGCCTTCATCGGGGCGGCGGCCGCCGAGTTGAGGTTGTTGACGAAGTAGCCGGCGTTGGTCGAGGCGACCATGTCGAAGTTGTAGTACGCCTTGATCCGGGCGCGGTCGGTGCCGGAGAGGGAACGGACGTAGAAACCGGAGCCGTTGAGGCCCTGCTCCTCGTCGGTCCACCAGGCGAACCGGACCCGGTTCTTCATGACGGGGTTCGCCTGGGCCAGCGTCAGCGCCGTCTCCAGGAGCGTGGCGGAGCCGGAGCCGTTGTCGTTGATGCCGGGGCCCGCGGAGACGCTGTCGAGGTGGGCGCCGAACATGTAGACGCTGTTCGCGTCGCCCTGCGGCCACTCGGCGATCAGGTTGTTGCCCGCGCCCGGGGTGCAGCCGGAGGTGCAGCTCTGCTCGGTGACCGTGTAACCGGCGGCCTGGAGCTTGCCCTTGACGTAGGCGAGCGAGGCGCGGTAACCGGCCGTGGTGGAGCGGCGGTTGCCGCCGTTCTGCGTGGCGATGGTGTTCAGCTGGGCCAGGTGTGCCTGCACCTTGGCGACGTCGACGTCGGGCGGGGTGCCCGGGCCGGTGCCGCCCCCGCCGACGGTGAGCGTGTACCGGGCGGTGTGGGTCCTGCCGCCGCCGCTGCCCGTGACGGTGACGGCGTACGTCCCGGCGGACGTGGCGGCCGAGGTGGAGACCGTCATCGTGGCGCTGTCGCCGGAGGTGACCGTCGCGGGGCTGAAGGAGACGTTCACGCCCGCCGGGGCGCCGGAGGCGGTCAGCGAGATCTGCTGCGCGCTGCCGGTGACGGTGGTGGTGCCGACCGTGGCCCGCGCGGAGGCGCCGGCGTCGACCGTGCCCGCGGCCGGGTCGAGGGACAGCGAGAAGTCGGACTGCTGGCCGGTGCACGTCGGATCACCCGGCTGGGCGGGGACGCTGACCGCGTCCCAGGCCGCCTTGGTGGCGTTGTACAGGCCGCAGCTCGCGTCGAGGTTCTTCGCCGAGGTCAGCGTGGCGGTGCGGTAGCGCTTGTAGGTCATGCCGCTGGTCTTGAGCAGCATGCCGCCGTAGAAGATCCTGCCCGCCGCCTGGATGCCGACGCCCGTGACGGTGGAGTTGTCGCAGGTGGGGCTGGAGGGCTTGCCGCCGCCGGGGCTGGAGCCCTCGGCCAGCAGGTAGAACCAGTGATTGAGCGGGCCGGCCGCGGCGTGCTCCTCGGTGGAGGGGATCGAGGCGGAATAGCAGCGGGGGTCGTTGTTGACCCGGCTCGGGTCGTACATGTTGCGGATCGGGCCGCGGCCCTGGAGGTCGATCATCTCGCCGACGGTGTAGTCGGGGGTGTCGTACGGCGCCGGCTCGTTCGCGTACGCCTCGGTCAGGGCGCCCATGATGTCGCCGGTCGCCTCGCCCAGGCCGCTCTCGTGGTTGTCGCCGCCGGGGGTGTAGGTGTCGAGGCCGTGGCCGAACTCGTGGCCGACGACGTCGATCCCGGCGATCCACTCGTTCGCGCTGTTGTGGCCGATGGAGATGGTGGAGCCGTCCCAGTAGGCGTTCAGGTCGTTGAGGCCGACGCGGACCGGCCAGCTGCCGCCGTTGCCGTCGTGGCCGTTGCGGCCCAGCCAGTTCTTGAGCATGTCCGACTCCTTCTGCGCCGCGAACATCGCGTCGACGCAGCCGGTCTCCTTGCTCGTGGGGTTGCCGGTGCCCCAGTTGTCGGTGGACTTGGTGAACACGCCGCCGCTGTAGTCCGAGCACTGCAGGCCGGGGCGGGTGGTGTCGCGCAGCACGTAGCCGCTGCCCGAGCGGGAGGTGTCGATGGTCAGCGGATTGGGGCCGTTCCACTTGCTGGTGCCGGAGCCCGCGCGGACGTCGTCGTAGGAGTCGACGACCTTTCCGGTGCGGGCGTCGACGAAGACGTGCAGCCTGCTGGGCACGTGTGCCTTCGTACGTCCGGTCAGCACCGTCTCCCAGGCGAGCGTGGCGGTGTCGTTCCTGACCCGGACCACCAGGCGGCCCGGGGCGGCCTTCTCGACCCGGGCGAGCCGGGCGCGGCTGGTCCTGGCCGCCCGCGCCGCGGTGACCGTGGGCTCGGTGGACACCGAGATCCGGGCGGTGGTGGCCGACTGGACGGCCCGGACCCCGCCGTCGCCGTCGGCGAGGACGACGGCGTCGCCGCCCACGACGGGCAGGCCCTCGTAGGTGCGCTGGTAGGCGACCGAGTACAGCCCCTTGACCCAGGGGGTGACCTGGTGGCGGTCGTACTGCTCGTGCGGGCCCTTGGCCAGCGCGTCCAGGCCGCTGCGCACGGCCCGGTCGGCGGCGGCCACGGCCTTCGCGGCGGGGGCCGGCCGCGGCCCGTCCGCCCGGGCCGCGGAGGCCGGCGCCGCCGCGGCCAACGAGGCCGGCGCCACCAGCCCCCCGAGGGTCACGGCCAGGGATACCCCGGCCACTGCCGTCTTTCTCAGCATCGCGGCTCCTTGTGAGAGGTGTGCGGCCTGTCCGGCCGTACGCGAGAGCCAGATCATGAACACGTCAACCCACTGAACCCGGGGGCGCCCGGTGTCTCCGCGCGACCCGCGGTGGAGTGACACTGACATGACATGGTCTGGACCGGCCGAACCCTCACACCGGCCCGCGCCCGGGTCAACGGTTTCCGGGGCGCGGTCCGGACCTGTCAAAATCCGGCAAGCGGGAGCCCGGCGCCCGCCCGCGCCGGGAGATCCTCACGGGCGCGCCTTCGCCGCTTCCCCCCTCCCGCGCGCCCCGGCCGCGGCCAGCAGCCGCTCGCGGTACTCCCTGACCTCCGGTACGTCGCCCCAGTCCGCGAGGAGCCGGGCGTGCAGGCCGCGCAGCTCGGCGTCGATCATCAGCTCCCGCGAGTCCAGCGCCTCGCCCAGCACCGGACCGGCCAGCGCCACCGCCGCCCCCGGGTCGCCGGCACACGCCCAGCCGTCGGCGAGCCGCAGGGTGAGCAGCAGCCGGGTGGACCGCATCACCGCGGGCAGCAGGGCGCGCGAGCGCTCGGTGGCCTCCACGGCGCGCCGGGCCGTCCTGCGGTCCCCGGTCACCGCGGCGAGATCGCGCAGCGCGCCGCCGATCGCCGACTCCACCCGCATCTCCCCCTCGGCGCCGGCCATCCAGGGCGCCTCCAGCAGGTCCCGCTGCCCGAGGCGGGCGAACCCGCGGCGGGCCAGGACGATGTGCCGGCGGCACTCGGCCGCGTCGTGACCGAGGGCGTACCCGCGGGCCTGGTACAGGTACGAGAGGGTGGCGACCCAGCGCCGCCGGCCGTCCACCGCGCCGATGGCCCGCGCGTACGCGAGCGTCGAGCCGGGGTCGTCGTCGAGCCGCACCAGAGTGCACATGTCGCTGAGCAGGGTCGCCCGGGCCGGGGCGTCGTGGACGGCGTCCGCCCAGCCCAGGCCGTTGCCGAACCACGCCATGCCGATGCTGCTCTGCCCCCGCTGCATCCGCAGGCGCCCGGCGACCTGCGCGTACTGGGCGGCCAGGCGCAGTTGCCCGTACGGCAGCCGGCCGGTGGCGTCGACCGCCTCGGCCCAGCGCACCACGGCCCGCAGCAGCCGCTCCACGGTCGCCACCCCGCCCGCGGTGGCCGGGCCGAACGCCTCGCGGATCAGACAGGCCAGCACGGCGGTCAGGGCGTGCAGCAGCTCCGACTCGGCACCCGGGCCGCCCCCAGGGCCCGCGCCCGCGTCCGCGCCGCCCACCGGGGCACCCGCTGCCGCGCCCGCCGGGAGCTCCGCGGCCGGCGGGACCGCGCCGGCCGCCCCTCCCGGCAGGCCGGGCAGCCCCGCCAGGAGGGCTGGTAACCCGGCCTGTTCGGGCACCGCGCAGCCCGTCGTGCCGTGCAGCGGGCACGCGAGTCCCTCGGCGGGCAGTTCCCGGGGCCACAGCCGCGGGTCCCACGCCTCCCGGTCCCCGGCCGTGTCCGCCCCGGGCATGGCGCCGAACAGCTTCCGGTCCAGCGAAGGCCGGGTCCGCGCGGGCGGCACACCGCGCGGCGCGGCGACGATCGCGGCCAGCTCTCCCCCGGTCTCCAGGACGGCGTCGAGGCGGCGCACCAGACCCGCGGGCGGCTCTCTGAGGCCGCTCTCCAGCTTGCTGATGAGGGTGTGGTGGTAGCCCACCCGCAGACCGAGCTGGAGCTGGGTGAGCCCGGCCTGTCTTCGCCGGGACCGCAACCGCCGCCCGAACTCCCCCCACCCCTGTGCCGCTTCGACGGACATGGCCCCTCCCGGACGAGGCTCGCGCCTCAAGAGCTGCGGACGAAAGGGGAGTCCACCCCTTTTGTTCCTTTTGTTCGCAGCTCTGAGCCGTGTGACACCGGACTTCGCCCCCCGCTACCGGACAGCACAGGGGAGCGGCCACCGCCCCGTCAATCGGGTGGGCGCAACAGCCGTCCAATTGGTCTCTACCAGATGTCCAAAAAGGGTGATCCCGGGAGATACGCCGTGACCCGGGCGTAAGGGGGGCGTTGAACGGTGAGTGCGGTCGCGCGACCTGCTGCCGCACTCATCGAGCAAGTTAGGAGAACGTGATGTCTCGCATCGCGAAAGCGGCTGCCGTCGCCCTCGGTACGGGTGCCGTGGTGATCAGCGGAGCCGGTCTCGCCATGGCGGACGCCGGCGCCCAGGGCGCGGCTGTCGGCTCGCCCGGCGTCGTGTCCGGCAACACCATCCAGGTTCCGGTCAACATCCCGGTCAACCTGTGCGGAAACACCATCGACGTGATCGGCGTCCTCAACCCCGCGTTCGGCAACACCTGCGCCAACGTCGGTCACCTCGGCAAGCACGACGACAAGCCGGGCAACTACGGCGGCTGACGACCCGGCAGTCACCGCGCCGGAGGCCGTTCCCGCAGGGCACGCCGTCCGCGCCGGTTCCACAGGGAAGCCCCGGCACCTCGAGCGCCGGGGCTCTCCCGTGTGCCCGGATCCTGGTCCGGGCCGCCGGGCTCGCGCGTGCGCCGCGGTCCGGGCGCGCCGGCCGCCCGCGCCCGGCGGCAGGAGCACCGCCCGGTGCCCGGGCTCAGGCGTACCGGTAGATGCGGCTGACGTCCTCCAGTGACTGCGGGGTGACGTCCCAGGGCGGCATTTTCTGGTGCCGGGCGACGATCCGGCCGTACTGCGCGTCGTCCGGCCCCGGCGGGGACGCGGGCAGGTAGCGGGCGCCCCGGTGGCGGCTCTGCCAGCGCGACCACTGCAGGTCGAGGAAGGCGTGGTGGAGCCAGAAGACCGGGTCGTTGACGGAGGCGGCGCCGAGCATCGCCCCGCCGACCCAGCGGTGCACCCGGTTGTGGTTGCGCCAGGAAACGCTGCCCCGGCCGGTGCCCCACCCCTCCAGCTTGTTGCGGAACCCCCTGGTGACCGTCGAGTCCCAGGGCGCGACGTCGTAGACGGGGTCCTTCAGCGCCCACTCCAGCTCACTCCTGGTGGGCAGTTGGATCGGGTCGCGGGAGCGGCCCAGGTCCCGGGTGAGGAACTGCCCGTCGGTGACACCCTCCTTGAGCGTCCAGCCGCCGTGCGCGTACGTGAACGGTCCGGTCGTCACGCGGCGGTCGGACGGCCGTCCGTCGCCGCCCATCAGGTCCGCGGTCCAGGGCGCCGAGGTAATCGTGCGCTGGCGCGTCCAGTCCCAGTAGGGCACCGTCACCGAGGAGTCCACCCGGCGCAGCGCCCGCTCCAGCTCCAGCAGGAACTTGCGGTGCCAGGGCAGGAAGGAGGGGGCCATGTGGGCCGGCCGCAGCCCCCGTTCGCCGTCGGCGGTGAAGTGGGCGACGTGCGTGCGCACGAACTCGTCGTACTCGCCGCGCCGCTTGACCTCCAGCAGCGCGTCCACGAAGCGCCGCTTCTCCGTGCGGGTGAGCCGGGTGACGTTCTTACGCGTGTACGCCACCGTGCTCACCCCCGGTGGCCGGGTCCGCGGACGGGCCGCCGACGGGCCCGGGGGCCAGGTCGCGCAGCCGCCGCCCGGGGCCCATCTCGTCGACGGCGCCGCGGGCCGCCTCCAGGGGCGTGCGGTAGGAGCTGTAGTGGTCGACCATGCTCAGCCAGGTGCCGTCGGCGCGGCGCATCAGGTGCAGCGGGCGGCCGTCCACGGTGACGTACCACAGGCCGGTTCCCCCGGCGCTGCGCCGCGGGGTCCACACACCGCGGATCCGACGGCCCCGGTAGGTCTCCTCGAAGGCGCTGCCGCCCGGCCCGCTCCAGGGGCCGCCGTACGGCCCGGTCCCGGGGAGCAGCGGCCGGGAGGCGGCGGTCACCGGGGCCATCGCGACGACGGCGGCGCAGGCGAGCAGCCGCCGCCGCGTCGCCTCCCGCCGCGTTCCGCCCCCGTCCCGCGCCGTGCCCGGGTCCACCGCCGTGCCCGGATCCCCTGCGGAGCCCGGGGCACCGCCCGTGCCGGTGCGGGTCCCGCCCGTGGTCCCGCCGCTGTCCTCGCTGCCGTCGCCGATGCCCATGGCTCACTCCTCGTCCGGTTCGGTTCTCCGCAGCCGTAACCGCCGAGGCCCCCGGACGGTCACCGCGATACGGCCGGACGGTGAACCGGGGACACGGCCGGACGGTGGACCGGGCGGGCGGGCCGGGCCGCCGTCAGAGGCCGGTACCCGTCGCCAGGTCGGCCCCCGGCACGGTCTGCAGCGCGGGGGTGAGGACGCCCAGCTCCGGCAGGGTCAGTGCCGGGAGGCCGGCTCGGCCGGCGCCGGGCCCGGTCAGCGGGCCGTCCACGGTCAACCCCGGCGAGACGGCCCGCAGGCCGGAGGGGGCCGTCCTGACACCGACGTGGTCGAAGCCGTCACCGAGGACGTGCGCCAGCGGGGCCCGGACGTCCAGGCCGGGCAGCCCGCCCTCGACGGGGAGCCGCGGCACCGCGCGCTCCGGCAGGAGCCTGCCCTCGGTGAAGCGGGGCCCTTCCGGGCTGCCCGGGGCGGGCAGCGGCAGCTCCCCGCGCACGCTGGGCAGTTCCATGCCGAGCGCGGACTCGGCGCCACCCAGCGGGACGGGGAGGGGGGCGGTGCCGGCCGCGGCGGCGGGAGCCGCGGCGGCGCCGACGGCCGCCGCCGCGCCCGCGACGAGGGCGGCAAGGGTTCCTCGGGTGGTCGACTTCATGGCAGGCACGGTCCCTCTCAGGTCGGGTTCGGGGTGGTCCGCCCCGGTCAACGATCCCGGCCTCGCGACCAGCGCAAGATTCCCCCGCATGCCGCAGTAGTACGACGGTGGGACGGAACGACGGGGGGAGCACCGCGCGGCGGCGGGCAGGCGGCGTCGGACGGGGCGGCAGGGCCGGTCCGGACGGTGTACGGCCCGGAGTGGCAAGACCGGTCCGGCCCGGTCCAGCCCGGACGGTGTACGGCCCGGAGTGGCAAGGCGGGCTCGGCCCGGACGGCGCACGGCGGACGGCGTGGGCGACGTCGAGCCGGCGGACGGCGGGCGACGGACGGGTCGAGGCGGCGGACGGCGTCGCGCCGGCGTACGGCGGACTGCACACGGCGGACGGTGTCGAGCCGGCGGACCGGGCGCCGGCCGGCGGAGCGGTGCCGGCGCCCGCGGTCCTGGGCGCGGCGCGGTCTCAGCTCTGCAGCGGCAGCCCGCCGAGCAGCGGGGTCGCGGTGTTCAGGGTCTTGGTGGCGCCGTTCACCGAGTGGAGCAGCGAGCCCTTCTTCTCGGTGTCGAGCGCGTCGGACTGGTGCCTGACCGGCATGACGTCGATGGGGTCCCTGGTGAGCGAGTTCACGGCGCCGTTGAGGCTGGTGGGCGTCAGGTCGGCGGCGTCGTGGGCGAAGGCGGGCGCGGCGGCACCGGCGGCGACCAGGGATCCGGCGAGGACGGCGGCGGCCTTGAGCGACTTCATCGTGTTCCTTTCCGCGGCGACGGGGCGTCACCGGAGGGGACGGGGTCGCCCTGCCTAACGAGCCCCGGGCGGGCCGGAAACCACGGTGCGGGAGATTGCCGAGTCCTCATACGAGACCTTCCGCATACAAGATCTTCCGCATACGAGATCTTCCGCATATGACACCGGCCGTCGCCGCGCGGGCCGCCGGCCGCCCGCACGCGACAGCCGCCGTGCCGCGCCCTGCGGGGGGGGCGGCACGGCGGCTGGGCGGTCCTCGCCGCGGGTCCTGTGGACGGGCCCCGCGGCGGGTGGCCGGATGCGGCTCGGAGCTGCGGCCGAAAGCGGGTTCCGGTCAGCGGGCGGTGTCCGGGGCCTTGCGATCGCACGCACCGGGCGCCGCCCGCCGGGGCCCGCTTCCGTTCGCGGCTCTTACGAGCCCGTCGCCGCCGCAGCCGCGACCTCGGGGACGGTGACGTCAGGCACCTTGATGTCGGGGACGTTGATCTCCGGCACGTTGATCTCGGGGACGGCGGCGGGGTCGGTGAGGGCCGGCAGGGTCGACGGCTGGGCCGCCACCGGTGTCGTCGAGGTGGCCGGGGTCGTCGGGGTCGTCGTAGAGGTGTTCGGCATCGACGCCAGGCCGCTGCCGGACAGCCCGGAGGTGACCAGGCCGGTGAGGTCCTTCACGAGCCCGTCGACCGCCGGGAGCACCTGGCCGACATCGCCCGAGGTGATCGCCTTCACCAGGCCGTCCACCGCCTTCTGCACGGCGGCCAGCGCGTCGCTCGCCGGGTCGGCGGCACGCGGTGCGGCCGCGCGGGCGTCGGCGGCGGGCAGCAGCACCCCCGTGGCCGCCGCCGGAGCGGCCGGTGCGAGCGTGAAGGGGACGGCGGGGGCGCCGGTCCCGGCGTTCGCGGTCCGGGGGGCCGAGGCGGCGAGTACCGCGTCCGCCTTGGCGAGGGCGTCCTTCGCCGCGTCACCGAGCTTCTGGACGTCGGGGGCGGACGTGGCGTTCTGGTCCGGGGTGAGCACGGCGGTCACCAGATCGCGGACCGGCGCGAGCACGCCACCGAGGCCACCGAGTCTCTGGACCTGGGCGAGCAGCGCGCCGGCGTCCGGGGCGGGGGAAGCGGACGCCGGCGCAGGACCGTTCTCGCGGGCCGCGTCGGCCGCCATGACGGCCGGGCTGCCGGCCCCGACCAGGAAGGCGGCGCAGAGTGCGGTGGACGCGACACGCCGCGCTGACAGACCTCGCATGGGAGTTCCTTTCGATGAGCACCGGATCTGGTGCCCACCGTGAAAGCGACCGTCGCGCTCCGCAACCGATCATGCGCCCGTCGTGTGACGGGTATTCAGCTCGCCGCGCCGTCCGACCTGGTGGGACGCGTTCCAGGGGCGCGATCGCGACGCCCCGCCCGTTCGGGGGAACAGCAGCGGCCGCCCTCCCCGCCGGGCCCCGGCGCGCGGTGCGCGGGGCCCGTGACCGGGGAGGACGGCCGCCGGAAGGACGCCGTGCCCGCGTCAGCCGTTGACGCAGGTGTTGCCGAACGCCGGGTTCAGCAGACCGATGACGTTGATGGTGTTGCCGCAGACGTTGACCGGGACGTGGATCGGGACCTGGATGACGTTGCCCGAGATGACGCCCGGGGAGTGGGCGGCGACACCGTTCGCACCGCTGTCGGCGGCGGCGATGCCGGCACCGCCGGCGACAGCCGCGGCGGCGGCGGAGGTAAGGACCAGGCCCTTGGCGATACGCGACATGGAAAGGAACTCCTTGCAGTTGACACACAAACACCCGGGCAGGGACGCCCGGCGCTGTGTCAACGCGCGGCTCCCGCCGGGGTTGTGCCGCCGAAAGAGTGATCTACGGATCGGACAGGCTTCACAGTTCCGACACACTTGCCCGGTTTCGTCGCATTAGTCCCGTTGGCCACTAGAGTTGCGGACCTCTCGACCCACCCCTTCGACGGACACCCGAAAGAGGCAACGACGGTCATGCGGCTTCCTCATCGGCCGCGGGTCCTGCACCTCACCCAGCCCGTGGACGGCGGGGTCGCGCGCGTCGTGACGGACCTGGTGCGGGCACAACTCGCGGACGGCTTCGACGTGACCGTGGCCTGTCCGGACGGCGCCCTCGGCGGACATCTCCGGACGCTCGGCGCGGACGTGCGCCCCTGGAACGCGGCGCGCGCGCCGGGGCGTTCACTCCCCCGCGAGGTACGGCAGCTCGTACGCGTGATCGACGACGTACGGCCGGATCTGGTGCACGCGCACAGCGCCAAGGCGGGGCTCGCCGGCCGCCTGGCCGTACGCGGCCGGATCCCGACCGTCTTCCAGCCGCACGCCTGGTCGTTCGAGGCGGTCGGCGGGGGCACCGCGGTGCTCGCGCGGGCCTGGGAGCGGTGGGCGGCGCGGTGGACCACGCGGGTGGTGTGCGTCAGCGAGGGGGAGCGCGCGACCGGCGTGCGCGCGGGGATCAGCGCGTGCTGGCACATCGTGCCGAACGGCATCGACCCGCACCGTTTCCCCGCACCCGCACCCGCACCCGCCAGGGCCACCACAAGCACCACCAGCACCACCAGCACCACCAGCACCACGAGTACCACCACCCCCGCCCCCACCCCGACCGCCGCGACTACCGCGACCGCCACGACCACCGCACCCGCCACGACCACCGACGTAACGGCTTCCGGCGTCCCGGTCTCCGCGCCCGTCGTCGTCTGTGTGGGGCGGCTGTGCCGGCAGAAGGGGCAGGACGTGCTGCTGCGGGCCTGGGACGCGGTCGCGGAGCGGGTGCCGGGGGCGCGGCTCGTGCTCGTCGGGGACGGCCCCGCCCGCGACCGGCTGCGGCGGCTCGCCCCGGCGTCGGTCCGGTTCGCCGGTGCCGTCGCCGACCCCGCGCCCTGGTACCGGGCGGCCGACCTCGTCGTGCTGCCCTCGCGGTGGGAGGGCATGGCCCTGGCCCCGCTGGAGGCGATGGCGTGCGGCCGAACCGTGGTGGTCACGGACGTCGACGGCGCCCGGGAGAGCCTGCCGCCCGCACTCGCCGCGCGGTGCCTGGTCCCGGCGGAGGACCCGGCCGCCCTGGCCCGCGCGGTCCTGGCACTGCTGCTCGACCCGCCGCTGCGCGCCTCCCTCGGCCGCCTCGGACGCGCCCACGTCCTGGCCTCGCACGACGCCCGGCGCGGTGCCGGGGCGGTCACGGCCCTCTACCGCGACCTGCTGTCCGCGTCTCCCGCCAGGTCCGCGCCCGCCCCGCGCACACGCCGCGAACCCGCCCCGCTGAACGGGCCCACCGGCTCCGCCAGGCCCACTGACTCCGCCGGCACCGGGTCCACCGGGTCCGCGCCGCCCAGCCGGCCCACCACCCCCGGCAACCGGGGCGAGCACGGCAACCCGAGCGGGCACAGCGAACCCAGCTCGCACGGCGGACTCAGCGCACCCGGCGAACCCGGCACGCGCCGCGAACCCAGCTCGCACAGCGAACCCGGCACGCACCCCGACCACAGCGCACCCGGCGGACCCGGCACCCACCCCGCCCCCAGCCCGCCCGGCGACCACAGCGAGTACTGCGAACCCAGCGAGTACAGGGAGTCCAGCCACCCGTGAGCGCGAAAAGCACCGTCCCCTCGCCCGGTCTGGCCCCCGGCCGGCCGCCACGGGACCACGGATCCACGGCCGTCCCGGTTCTCCGGCCGCGCCGCGGGGCCTCCGGTTTCCGCTTCCCGGTCCGGCGGCAGGGACCCCCGCCGCGGCTGGCCGCCGCGCTGCCGCTGATCGTCGCGGACGGCGCCGCCGCCCTGCTGGGCGCCCCGGCGTTCGCCGGGGCCGAGCACCGCCCGCTGCTGGTCGCCCTGCTCGTGACCGCGGCCCTGCTGCTGCGGGCGCAGCCCTCCGGGCAGCCCGTGCCGTCGGTCCTGGACGAACTGCCCGCCGTGTGCGGCCGGATCGCGGTGGCCTGGCTGGCCCTGGCCACGCTCGTGGCGGCGTACCGGCCGGGGCACGCGCTGACCGGCCGCGCCCTGCTGGCCGGGTTCGCGCTGCACGCCGCGGCGAGCTGCCTGCTGCGCGGCGCCGTGCACGCCCGGCGGCGCGCGGACCTGCTGCGCCGGCCGCGCGCCGCCCTCGTCGTCGGCCCGGCCGAGACGGCCCAGCGGGTGGCCGCGGCCCTGCTGCGGCATCCGCGGTGCGGGATGCGGCCGGTCGGGGTCGTCGCCGACCGGCCGGGCGGCCGCACGGGCGGGCTGCCGGTGCTGACCCGCGGGGCGGAGGTGGAGCGTGCGGTCGTGCAGAACGGGGTGCGGGCGGTGCTCGCCGTCCACCCCTCCGTACGGACCGGACAGGGGCCGCTGCTGCGGGCGCTGGCCGAGTCGGGCTGCGCGGTGTGGGAGATCGACGCGGACTCTCCGTCGTACGCGACGAAGCAGCGGCTGGCCGGGTTCTCCTGCCGGCGCCTGCTGATGTCGGGCGCGCGGCGCGGCAGCGCGGGCAAGCGGGTGCTGGACGTCCTGGTCTGCGGTGCCCTCCTGCTGCTGGCCGGGCCGCTGCTGCTGGGCTGCGCGGCGCTGCTGCGGCTCACCGACGGGCCGGGTGTGCTGTTCCGCCAGGAGCGCATCGGCCGGGACGGCAGACCCTTCACGCTGCTGAAGTTCCGTACGCACCGCCCCGCCGACGCGCACGAGGCGGCGACGCGGTGGAGCGTGGCGGGCGAGCAGGAGATGCGGCCGCTGTGCCGCATGCTGCGGCGCACCTCGCTGGACGAGCTGCCGCAGCTGTGGAACGTGCTACGCGGGGACATGAGCCTGGTCGGTCCGCGCCCCGAACGCCCATACTTCGCGGCCCGGTTCAGCCAGGAGCACCCCGGTTACGCGGCGCGCCACCGGATGCGGTCCGGGATCACCGGACTGGCCCAGGTCCAGGGGCTGCGCGGGGACACCTCGATCGAGGACCGGGCCCGCTTCGACAACGCCTACATCGACAACTGGTCGCTGTGGCAGGACGTCTGCATCCTGCTGCGCACCGCGGTCGCGCTGGTGCGGCCGACGGGGAGCTGAGGACGTGACCCACGCCGCGCTGCCCGAGCCGCCGCACCGCCTCGCCGTGCCCGCCCGGCCGCCGCGCCGGTCCGGCGGGACGCTCCGGCCGGTGTCCCGGGCCGTGCCGCACGGCCCGGTCCTGCCCGTGGCGGCGGTCCTGGCGGCCCTCGCCCTGCCGCTCGCCCCGGGGGGCGGCGCGGGACCCGCGGACGTGGTCTCCGGGGTCGTGGTGCTGTACTGCACGGTGCGGCTGCTGCGCGCGCGGCGGCGGCCGCTCACGCCGGTGGCCGCCGTGGTGCTGGGGCTGCCGGTGACGGGCTTCGCCCTGGCCGCCCTGGCCGCGTCGTCCCCGGCGGCCGCGTTCGCGGGGCTCGGCCGGTACCTCCAGGTCTTCGTCCTCGTCCCGGCGGCCGTGCTGCTGCTGATCCGGGACCGCGCCGACTTCCGGCTGCTGGCCTGGGCGTTCACAGGTCTCGGGCTGTGGCAGGGCGCGGTGGGCACCCACCAGTACCTCACCGGGACCGGTGCCTCCTACCAGGGTGCGCAGATCCGTGCCGTGGGCACCTTCGGCCCGGGGGACGTGATGGGCATGGCGACGGCGGTCGCCCTGGGCGTGGTGTGCGCGGTGGGGCTCGCGCTGGACCGCTGCGGCGGCGCACGGCAGCGGGCGGTGGCCGCCGGGTGCGCGGCGGTGCTGCTGGTGCCGCTGGCGCTGTCCTTCAGCCGGGGGGCGTGGATCGCGACGGCCGTGACGTGCGCGGCGCAGCTGCTGCTGGCCGGGGTGCGGCGCGCCCTGAAGGCGGGGCTGGCGCTGGCCGCGGCGGGCGTGGTCCTGGTGGGCGGGCTGGGCGTGGGAACGGCGCTGCTGGAGCAGCGGTTCGACAGCATCACGCAGGTCGCGGGCGCCCCGGACCAGTCGGTCCGCGACCGCTACGCGCTCTGGACGGCCGCGCTCGGCATCTGGCGCGAACATCCGCTGACGGGAGTGGGTTTGAAGAACTTCCCGGAGTACCGCGACGGGCACGCCCCGATGGCGCTGTCCGCGGCGAGCGACACCGAGGGCGCGGGCGCCGCGTTCCGCAGGCAGCCGCTGCTGTCGCCGCACGACATGTATCTGCTGGTGCTGAGCGAGCAGGGGCTGAGCGGTCTGGTGGCCGTCGCCGGGAGCTGGCTGGCGCTCCTGGTGTGCGGGGTGCGCCGGCTGCTGCGCGAGCGGCGCAGGGCGCCGTCCGCGGCGGGCGGGCCCGACTGCGCACTGGTCGCCTGCGGCCTGCTGGTCTGGCAGCTCACCGACTTCGTCTACGGGGACATCGGCGGCCCCTCGACCGTGCTGACCGCCGTGTCCTTCGGGCTGGCGGCCTGGTGGGCGGTGGCCCGGCACCCCGTTCCCGGCGTGGACGGGCGGGCCGAGGGAGTCGTGACGCGATGACGGTGACCCCTCCTCCCCTGCCCCGTTCCGGCGGCCCCGGCGGCGACGGCACGGCGACCGTCCCCGCGGCACGCACCGCCACCGGCGCCGGCGGTGCCCTGCGGCCGGCGTCGGGCTCCCGCGGGTTCCTGGCCAGGGCCACCCTGGTCACGGCCGTGCTGTCGGTGGCCGGGTCGCTGCTCGGCCTGGTCCGGGACCAGGCGCTGGCGCGGCTGTTCGGCGCGGGCAGCGACACGGACGCCTTCCTGGTGGCCTGGACCGTGCCGGAGTTCGCCGCCACGCTGCTCATCGAGGACGGGCTGGCGTTCGCGCTGGTCCCGGCGTTCAGCGCGGCGCTGGCCCGGCGGGCGCGGGGCGCCGCGGGCGACCCGGTGCGCTCCCTGGTCACCGGCACGCTGCCCCGGCTGGCCTTCGCGTGCGCCGCGGTGTGCGCGCTGGCCGTCGGCGCGGCCCCGCAGCTCGTCCAGGTGCTGGCGCCGGGCCTGCCCGACCCGCGCCTGGCCGCCGACTGCACCCGGCTGACGGCCACCTGCGTGCTGACCTTCGGGCTCGCGGGCTACTGCAGCGCCGTGCTGCGCGCGCACGGCCGCTACGTGGCGCCCGCGGCGATCTACGTCGCCTACAACGCGGGCGTCGTCGCCTCGATGTTCTGGCTGGGCGGCGCCTGGGGGGTGCGCTCGGCGGCGGCGGGGGTCGCGGCGGGCGGCTGCCTCATGGTGGCCGTCCAGGTGCCCGCGCTGTGGAAGCAACTGCGCACGGGGGTGCGCCCGCCGGCCGGCACCGGCGGCGCGGCGGCCCGGCCCATGGACCTCGCGCTCGTCGCCTCCGTGCTGCTGTTCGCGCTGTGCCGTCAGTCGCAGGTCCTCATCGAGCGGTTCCTGGCCTCGCCGCTGCCCGCCGGGGCCATCTCCCACCTGAACTACGCGCAGAAGGTGGCGCAGATCCCGATGACGCTGTCGCTGATGCTGTGCACGGTCACCTTCCCGGTGGTGGCGCGGGCGCTCGCCGACGGCGACACCGAGCGGGCCCGCGACCGCGTGGAGCGGGACCTGGCGCTGGTCTCCTGCCTGGTGCTGCTGGGCGCGGCCACCGTGATCGCCTGCGCCCCGCAGCTCATCGGACTGCTGTTCCAGCGCGGCGCCTTCACCGCGGACGACACCGCGGCGACGGCCGCCGTGATGCGCGTGTACGCCCTCGGGCTGCTCGGCCAGGCCCTGGTGGGCGCCCTGGTCCGCTGCTACGTCGCGGGCGGCCGGCCCGCCTGGTACCCGCTCGCCGCGATGGCCGCGGGCCTGGTGACGACCTCCTGGACCGGCGCCGCCGCGGTCGGCCCCTGGGGCGTGGCGGGCATCGCCGCCGCCAACGCGGCCGGCATCACCGTGACGGCCGCGCTGCTGCTGGCCGGGACGGGCCGGTGCGGGGTGCCGCTGCGCGTGCGGCGGGTGCTGGCCGAGGCGAGCAGGCCGCTGCGCGCCGCGGTCGTCGCCACCGCGGCCGGGGTGTTCGCGGCGAGCCTGCCCCACTCCCCCGCCGCGGGCCTGGCGGCCGGCGCGCTGACCGTCACCGCCGTCCACGTCCTGCTCGCCCGCGCGCTCGGCGCCGAGGGCGTCGAACCCGTCCTCAGCTCCGTACGCTCCGTCACACGAAGGCTCCGGCATGGCCTCTCCCGCTGAAACCGCCCCGCTCGCCGACGCCGGCGAGCCCACCGCGCCCTTCCCCTGGGTGGCGATGTACCACTCGGTGGGCGACCGCTCGGACGATCCGTACCGCATCACCGTGACACCCGAGCGGCTCGCCGGTCAGCTCCGGTGGCTGCGGCGGCGCGGGCTGCGCGGGGTGTCCGTGCGCGAGCTGCTGGCCGCCCGCGCCGAGGGCGGCGGCAAGGGCCTGGTCGGGCTCACCTTCGACGACGGGTACGCCGACTTCGTCACCGCCGCGCTGCCCCTGCTGCACCGGCACGCCTGCGGCGCCACGCTGTTCGTGCTGCCCGGCCGGCTCGGCGGCGACAACGTGTGGGACCCGCGCGGTCCGCGCAAGCCGCTGCTGGCCGCCGACGGCATCCGGCACGCGGCGGCCGAGGGCGTGGAGATCGGCTCGCACGGGCTGACCCACACCGACCTCACCCGGGCCGACGACCGGGCCCTGACCGCCGAGGTCACCAGGAGCCGCGTCCTCCTGGAGGAGCTGACCGGGGCCCCCGTGGACGGCTTCTGCTATCCCTACGGCGCGGTCGACGACCGGGTGCGGGCGGCCGTACGGGCGGCGGGGTACTCCTACGCCTGCGCCGTCGACCCCGGCCCGCTCACCGGCCCGCACGCGCTGCCCCGGCTGCACCTCGGGCAGCGGGACACGGCCTGGCGGCTGCACCTCAAACACGAGCTGCACCGGCTGCGCCGCCGCCCCGTGAAGGGCGTGTGAGATGCGGGTCCTGCACATCATCACCGGCCTCGGCGTGGGCGGCGCCGAGCAGCAGCTGCGCCTGCTGCTGCGTCACCTGCCCGTCGACTGCGACGTGGTGACGCTCACCCGGCCCGGCGCGGTCGCCGAGGGCCTGGCCGCCGACGGCGTCCGCGTCGTCCACCTCGGCATGGCCGGCAACCGCGACCTGTCCGCGCTGCCGCGCCTGGTCCGGGTGATCCGGGCGGGCCGCTACGACCTCGTCCACACGCATCTGTACCGGGCCTGCCTGTACGGCCGGCTCGCCGCGCGCCTGGCCGGGGTCCGCGCCGTCGTCGCCACCGAACACTCCCTCGGGGACGGGCAGATGGAGGGCCGCCCGCTGACGGCGGGGGTGCGCGCGCTGTACCTGGCCGGTGAACGGCTCGGCTCCACCACGGTCGCCGTCTCGGCCACGGTGGCCGGCCGGCTCCAGCGCTGGGGCGTGCCCGCGCCGCGCATCGCGGTCGTCCCCAACGGCATCGACCTGGACCGCTTCCGCTTCGACGCCGACCGGCGCGCGCGCACCCGGCGCCGGCTGGGCCTGCCCGAGGACGCGTACGTGGTCGGCGGCATCGGCCGGCTGACGGCGGGCAAGCGGTTCGACGTCGTCGTCCGCGCCCTGGCCCTCCTGCCCCGTGACCACTGGCTGCTCCTGGTGGGCGGCGGCCCGGAGGAGAGCGTGCTGCGCCGCACCGCCCACGAGGCCGGGGTGGCCGACCGGGTGCTGTTCGCCGGCGAACGCCCCTGCGCGCCCGACGGCTCCCCCGGCCCCGACCTGCCCTCGCTGACCGCCGCGATGGACGTGCTCGCCTCTCCGTCGCGGCAGGAGGCGTTCGGCCTGGCCGTGGTGGAGGCCCTGGCGGCCGGGCTGCCCGTGCTGTACGCCTCCTGCCCGGCCGTGGAGGACCTGCCCCCGCACGCCGCCGCCGGCGCCCGGCGCGTCCAGGGCGGCCCGGAGGCGTACGCCCGCGCGATCACCGAAGTACGCGCCGGTGGCCCGCACCCGCGCACGCCCCCGGCGGCGGCCCGCCACTACAGCATCGCCCGCACCGCCGCCCGGCTCATGGACGTGTACACCGCCGCGGTCCGGGCCACCACGCCCGCCCCGGCCCGCCCGACCCCCTCCGTCCCACCCCAGGGAGCGACTTCCGCATGACCGACCGCCCCACCCGGCCCCGCCGGTTCTCCCCCGCCCGTCTGCGGCGGCTTCCCCGCTGGTCGCTGGTGGTGGCCGGCACCGCCGCCGGCGGCCTGCTCGGCGGCGCCTACGGCCTGCTGGAACCCCCCGTCTACACGGCCACCAGCTACGTCGTCGCCGTCCCCGCGCAGAAGACCGACCCCGCCGCCGCGCTCGGCCTCGCCCAGGCCTACGGGCGGGTCGCCACCCAGCTCGCCGTCCTCGGCGACGCCCAGCGGCAGGCGGGCGTGCCGGTGCGCACGCTGCGCCGCAGTGTGCGCACGGCGACCTCGCCGGACGCGCCGATGATCGCCGTGTCCGCCACCTCCACCCGGCCCGCGCTGGCCGCCGGCATCGCCGACGCCGTCTCCGACGCGCTGACCCGGCACGCCGGGGACACCGCGGACAGCACCCACGTCTCGCTCGTCCGCTTCGCCCGCGCGGTGCGCCCCACCGACCCCTCGTCCGCCTCACCGGCGGTGACCGCCCTGGTCGGCGCGAGCGCGGGCGGGCTGCTGGGCGGGCTCGCCCTGCTGGTACGGCCGCGGCGGGACGAGCCCGGCGCCCCCGCGCCCGCCGCCCCGGTCCCCGGGCCGGCCCCGGCCGCCGACGTGCACGGCCGGCTGTGACCGCCACCCGCCTCGCGCCACCGGCGCGCCCGGCCCGTGCGGCGTACACCACGGAACTCGTCACCGACGCCCGCGCCTTCGCCGCCCTCGCCCCGCAGTGGGGGCGGCTGTTCGCCAGGTGCGGCGCGGCGACCCCGTTCCAGAGCCACGCCTGGCTGCACTCCTGGTGGCAGTCCTACGGCACCCCGGGGCGGCTGCGGCTGCTGCTGGTGCGCGAGGGCGGTGAACTGGTCGCCGCCGCCCCGCTGATGCTGCGCCGCACGCCCCTGCCCGCGCTGGTGCCGCTGGGCGGGGCGATCTCCGACTACGCCGACGTCCTCGTCGACGACGGACACGCCCACCCGGCGGCCGCCGCGCTCGCCGGGGCGCTCGGCGAGGCGGCGCGGACGGCGCTGATCGACTTCCGCGAGGTCAGGCCGGGCAGCGCCGTCGAACAGGTCTACGACCGCTGGCGCGGGCCGCGGCACCGCGCGCCCGACTCGCTCTGCCTGGAGCTGCCCGCCCTGCCCCTGGACGAGCTGGTCACCCGGCTGCCCGCGGCCAGGGCGCAGCGGGTACGCGCCAAACAGCGCAAGCTGCGCGCGCTCGGCGTGGAACGGCACGTCGTACGCCCCGAGGAGACGGACGCGGCGCTGGCGCGGCTGCTCGCGCTGCACCGCGTGCAGTGGCAGGGCCGGGGCGTCACCCCCGAGCACCTGCGGTCGCGCTTCGGTGAGCACCTGGCGCGGGCGGCGGGCCCGATGGTGCGCGACGGGCAGGCCGTGGTCACCGAGTTCCGGCTCGACGGCGAGGTGGTGGCCGTGGACCTGACCCTGCTCTCCCGGCGCCTGATGGGCGGCTACCTCTACGGCGCCCATCCGCTGCTGCGGGAACGCAAGGCCGACGTGGCGGTGATGCTGCTGGAGGCGTGCACCGCGCACACCGGCGAGGGCGCGCCGGACACGCTGAGCCTGCTGCGCGGCGACGAGCCCTACAAACACCACTGGCGCCCCCGCCCGGTCGTCAACCAGCGGCTGCTGCTGGCCCGGCGGCGCACCGCCGGGCTGCTGACCGCGGCGGCCGGCGAGGCGGCCCTGCGCCGACGGGCCGGACAACTGCTGCGCCGGCGCCCGCCCTCGCCGTAGGCGGCCGTCCGGACGGCTCACCTAGCCGGGAGCGGGCGGCGCTGTGGGCGCCGGGGCCGGGACCGCGGCGGGGGCCGGGACCGGGGCCGGGGCCGGGACCGGGACCGGGGCGGGGGCCGTCGGGAACGGGGTGGCGGGGGACGGGGGCGGGGGCGGAGTGGTGGCGGGGGTGGCCGGGGCAGGCCGGCCGAAGAGGACCGCGCGGTAGACGCGTGCGGCGGCGGGGTTGGCCCCGCACTGCCAGACGCCGTGCGGGCAGTAGTCGGTCAGCGTGTTGTAGAGCGGCCGGTACCGGTCGAACCAGGCGAGCATGCGCCGCATGTACTCGGCGTTGTCGCCGTTGCGGAACAGCCCCCATTCCGGGTAGGAGACGGGCTTGCCGTGGGCCCTGGCGAAGTCCACGTGCGCCTGGAGCCCGTACGGCTCGCCCACCTGCTGATCGAAGGTCAGTCCCGTCGGCTGGTCGTAGGAGTCCATGCCGACGATGTCGACCGTGTCGTCCCCCGGGTAGCACTCCGTCCAGGGAACGGCGTCCCGGCCCCGGTTCGGCGCGAAGTCGAACCGGAACCTCTGGCCCGCGACGGAGCGCATCGCCGTGACGATGCGCCGCCAGTAGCTCTTCCAGGCCTGCGGATCGGGACCGCAGCGGTGGGTGTAGGTGGTGCCGTTCATCTCCCAGCCGAGCACGATCACCGTGTCCGGCGCGCCCGCCCCGACCAACCGCCGGGCCAGGGCGCTGAAGTGGTGGTCGAACCGCCCGGCCGCGCCCTGCCGCAGCAGTCCGCGGACCTCGTCGTCGGAGAGGTGATCCTCGTTGCGTTCCTGCATCGGGACGTTGAGGACGAGCATCCGGTCGGGCCGCTGCTCCCGCCACTGCGCCCAGACGTCGAGGAAGCCCGGCGCCCCCTCGATGTCCCGCCAGCGGTCGCCGGGCAGATAGGTGTGGCCCACCCGCAGTTCGGCACCGCCCAGCCAGCTGCTGAGCTGCGCCATCCGCGCCACACCCCGCGCGTCCGACTCCAGGAACGCCCCGAAGGCGGGACTCGCGGGCACGGCGGACGGGCTCACGGACGCCGGCGGAACGGTCGTGGGCGCCACCGCCGGCGGCGGGATCACGGGATCCGCGGACGGACTCCCGGCCACCGCGGGCGGGCCCGGTGGCAGGGCAGGCGGGCTCGGTGACGCGGCCGGAGCGGGCGGTGTGCTCAGTGACGTGGCCGGTGGGGCGGGGGGAGCCGGCGGGGCCGTCGGCTCCCCCGGTGGGGCCGGTGGCGGGTCTCCCGCCCCCGTGGCGGCTCCGCAGGCCAGGGCGGCCGAGGTGACGGCCGCCGCCGCGACGACGGTCAGCCGCCGGATCCGGCCTCGCTGTGCAGCCATGCCCGCTCCTTCCCGCACGCCCCGGCGGGCCGTGCTGACGAGCCGTCAGCTCGCCCTCGCCCTATGAAGTCAGGCACGGAAGGAGCAGGACCGCCACCGCCGGTACGGCCTTCGGGTGTGCCGCGCGTCCGCCCGGGTGACGGAGCCCGGAAGAACGGCCACCGCCGCGGCCGGCCGCCGTGGCGGCTCGGCCGCGGCGGTGTGGCGCCGGACCCGCGGACCGTCTACCGGTGGGCGCCCAGGGACCGGCCGCGGCGGTAGAGGACCGTGCCGCCGGCGATCAGCGCGGCACTGGCGGCCGAGGCGGCCAGCAGCGCCCCGGTGTTGCCACTGCCGGTCTCGGCCATCTGCGGCGGGGTGTGCTCGGCCGGGGGCGGCGTCGCGTGGTGCGTGGGCGGCGGGGTGGTGTGGTGCGTGGGCGGCGGCGTCGAGGCCGGCGGAGAGCTCGGCGGCGGGGTCGTGCACTCGCCCGGGGAGGGCTGCTCGCCGTACGCGCCCGAGGAGGGCTGCTCCCCGTAGCCGCCCCGGTCCTCGCAGTCGGGGCTGTGCGACGGGGGCGGCGGCGTCTTCTCCGAGACGTTGGCGCACTTGTTGCCGAACGCCGGGTTCAGCGCCGCCGCGGCGTCGACGGTGTTGCCGCAGGCGTTCACCGGCACCTCGACCGGCGCCTGGACGGTGTTGCCGGACAGCAGGCCGGGTGAACCCGCGCTGACTCCGTCCGCCGTCGAGTCGGCGAAGGCGGCACTGCCGTACAGGGACAGCACGCTCGTCGCGGCGGCCGCCGCGAACACTCCCCTGCTCAGGGTCTGTCGCAATCTAGTGGTCTTCCTGCTCGAAGCCGCTCGCGGCGGCTTGAGGAACGTTCAGATGTGGGAGGGCCGGCCCTGGGTCGCGAGTTCGACGTCCGAGGCCGGCCCTGACCCGGCCGGGACGGCCGGTGCGCCCGTGCGGTCAGTGGTTGACGCAGGTGTTGCCGAACGCGGGGTTCAGCAGCGCGATGATGTCGATGGTGTTGCCGCACACGTTGATCGGGACGTGCACCGGGATCTGGATGGTGTTGCCGGAGATCACACCCGGCGAACCGACGGCCGCACCCTCGGCGCCGGCGTCGGCGAAGGCGGGGGCGGCCATGCCCAGAGCCAGGATGGCGCCGGTCACGACAGCGACGCTCTTCTTCATGGAAGTTCCCTTCTCGGGGCAAGGCCCCAATGACGGCGAGAAACCGAGTGAGCACGACCTCACGGTCGCGGCACTGAACGAGGAATAGACGTAATGGAAAACGGCGGAACGTAAATCGCCCGACAATTCACTCGACTGCCCCGCGCACCATACGCCTCGCCCTCGGCTGCTCGGGCGAAAACAATTCAGCGAAAACAGCCCGGGCGCCCGCGGACGGAGCAGCGGACGACCCGGGCCGGCCAAGAACGGCTCAGCTTTCGCCGTTGGCCGAGAGGACCGACAGGTCCTCCAGGATGTGCGACAGGGCGCCGTCCCGCTTGGCCTGGGTGGAGTTGTCCGAGCACTGCTGGTTCTGCCGGTCGGACAGGATCGGGATGTCCTGGACGTTCACGATCTGCAGCACGCCGACGTTGGTCTCGTTGAGACCCAGGCACGGCTTGTTGAGCGTGCCCTCGATCAGCGAGAGCTGCGGGCTCATGTCGCCCTTGGTCGCCGAGTTGCCGAACGACGACGTCGCGTCGTTGCCGTTCGCGATGGACGGGCCGTTGTCGTTCCCGATGGCAAGCGCCGCGGGAGCAGCCGCCACCGACCCACCGACGACAGATACGGCGGCCGCAGCGGCGACCATTGCCTTCTTGAGCACTGCGCGTTCCTTTCCTCGTAGGTCCTACGGCCTCATCAACACGGTGGCGGGTGTTTGGTTGCGGGGGTTCACCCGGTTGGCCCGCACAGCATTTGAAAACGCCTGACAATCACGGAGTCCGGAAAGCACACAAACACTTCGCGGGGTCCGCCGTGGGAGTGAACGGGAGAAACCACGGTGGCCCCGGGCAGTTGACCAGAACGCTCCGGTGACGGGGTTCCCTCAGAAAGGACCGCCCAGTGATCAAGAAGTTTGTCGCCACCGCGGCCATCGCCGCCTCCGCGCTCGGCGCCTCCGCCGCCGCCGCTCCGCAGGCCCTGGCGATCGGCAACGACAGCGGCCCGACGGCCTTGAACGGCAACGGTGCGTGGCAGAGCTACGGCAACTCGACCACGTACGGGAACATGAGCCCGCAGATGGCGCTCATCCAGGGGTCGTTCAACAAGCCGTGCATCGCCGTGGGCGAGCTGCCGGTCGGAGTGCTCCAGGTCGTCAACGTCCAGGACATCCCGATCCTCTCCGACCGGCAGAACCAGCAGTGCACCGAGAACTCCACGCAGGCCAAGCGCGACGGCGCGCTGGCGCACCTGCTGGAGGACGTGTCGATCCTGTCGCAGAACAGCGAGCGCTGAGCCCGCGGCACGGCCGACGGGAGCGGGCCGCCGAGTTCCTCGGCGGCCCGCTCCCGTGTGCGTCCGGCGACAGGTCTAGGACACGACGTCCTTGCGGGCGAAGGAGCGGAAGGCCAGGGCGAAGAGCACCAGCGCGTAGGCGACGGAGACGGCCGTGCCCTGGATCATCCCCGACCACTCGGGGCGCGGCTGCACGGCGTCGGCCCAGGCGAACTGCCAGTGCGCGGGCAGGAAGTCGCGCCAGTGGCCCAGCGCGGTGACCGCGTCCAGGACGTTGCCGACGATGGTCAGGCCCACCGCGCCGCCCACGGCGCCCAGCGGCGCGTCCGTCCGCGTGGACAGCCAGAACGCCAGCCCCGCGGTGACCAGCTGGGAGACGAAGACGTACGCCACGATCACCACCAGCCGCTGGGCCGCGGTGCCCGCGGCGAGCGCGCCGCCGGTGGGGATCTCCAGCGGTCCCCAGCCGTAGGCGGCGGTGCCGACGGCGAGCGCGACCACGGGCAGGAGCACCATGGCGGCCAGGCTCAGGCCGAGTCCGACGACGAGCTTGGACCACAGCAGCCGGGCCCGGGGCACGGGCGCGGCCAGCAGGTAGCGCAGCGAGGACCAGCTCGCCTCGGAGGCGACGGTGTCCCCGCAGAACAGGGCCACCGGGATCACCAGCAGGAAGCCGGCCGACACGAACAGGTTCACCGCGGCGAAGTTGGCGCCCGAGGCGGTGGCGGTGTCCATCAGGGTCACCTGGTCGTTGCGGCCGCCGGGGTCGCCGCCGATCGCGAAGGCCACGACGAGCACGAACGGCAGCGCGGCCAGGATGCCGCCCATGATCAGGGTGCGGCGCCGCTTCAGCTGCCGGGCCAGCTCCACCCGCAGCGGCAGGGTGCGCCCGGGGTGGTAGCCGGGGGCGACCTCCGCGGTCTCGGTGAGCGTGCTCATGCGGAACCTCCGATCAGGGTGAGGAAGGCGTCCTCCAGACGGCGGTGCGGGCCGACCGAGGCGACGGGCACCTCCAGCCGCACCAGCTCCGCCACCAGGCCCTCGGCCGTGGCGCCGGACTCCAGGCGGACCAGCAGGCCGTCGTCGGTGCGGGTCGCGGAGGCGACGCCCGGCAGCGCGGCCACCTTCCCGGCCACCGGCTCGTCCACGGGTGCCGCGGTGCCGACCAGCAGCGTGTCCCCGGAGCCGACGATGTCACCGACCGGGCCGGCCTGCACCAGCCGCCCGCGGTCCATGACGACCAGGTGCGTGCAGGACTGCTCGACCTCGGCGAGCAGGTGGCTGGAGACGATGACGGTGCGCCCGCCGGCCGCGTACCGGATCATCACCTCGCGCATCTCGCGGATCTGCGGCGGGTCCAGTCCGTTGGTCGGTTCGTCCAGGATGAGCAGGTCCGGCAGGCCCAGCATGGCCTGGGCGATGGCCAGGCGCTGGCGCATGCCCTGGGAGTAGGTGCGCACCGCGCGGGCCAGGGCGTCGCCGAGGCCGGCGATCTCCAGGGCCTCCTCCAGGTGGGCGTCGCCGGGCGGGCGGCCGGTGGCCCGCCAGTACAGTTCCAGGTTCTCCCGGCCGGACAGGTGCGGCAGGAACCCGGCGCCCTCGACGAAGGCGCCGACCCGGGAGAGCACGGGCGCGCCGGGCCGGATCGCGTGGCCGAAGACGCGGATCTCGCCGTCGTCGGGCCGGATCAGGCCCATCAGCATGCGCAGCGTGGTCGTCTTGCCCGCCCCGTTGGGTCCGAGCAGGCCGAGCACCTGGCCCCGCTCGACGCGGAAGGACAGGTCGCGTACCGCGTACCGGTCGGCGGAGCGGGCGTAGCGCTTGGCGAGGCCGGTGATCTGGAGGGGGACGCCGGCCAGCGCCGGGTCGGGGGCCGGGGCGGTGCTGCGGCGGCGGGCGGTGAGCAGCAGCGCGAGCGCGGCCAGCGCGGCCGCGGCGGGCAGCCACCACACCCAGGCGGGCAGCGGGGCCGCCGCGGTCCGCACGCCGGGTGCGGTGGGCACCGACAGGTCGCTCTTCAGGGCGACGGTGTACGTCGCCGGGGCGGCCGGGGAGGCGTAGCCGAGGTCGGTGGAGGCGAGGACCAGGCGGAGCCGGTGGCCCTTCTGCACCTCGTGGTCGACGGCCGGGAGGGTGAGGGTGACGTCCTTGCCGTGCCGCGCGCCCTCGACGCGCACGGGGTCGACGAGCTGGGCGGGCAGCACGGGCCGGGACGAGCCGGGCCCGACGTCGTACACCTTGGCGAAGAGCACGGCGTCGTCGCTGCTGGAGGTGACGTGCACGGTGACCGTGGGCGATCCGGTGATGCGCAGGTCGCTGCCCAGCGGCGCCGACTCGAAGCGCGCGTACTGGCCGGGGAAGTCCAGGGAGACCCCGAGGCCGAGTGCGGAGAGCCGGCCGAGTCCGCCGCCCGCGCCGCCGAGGCCGGGCAGCGCGGAGACCGCGGGCGGGTTGGCGCCCGGCGGGTTCTGGAACCGCTGCTCGCGCCCGGTCAGGGCCACGGCGCGTGCCCCGCTCTCCAGCCCCGGGTACGTGCCGGCGCTCGCGCCGCGCTGCAGGGCCGCGCCGTCGGTGGAGTCGATCCCGCCGGTGCGGGTGACGCGGAAGGCGGGGCCGGTGGCGGCGGCGGCGTCCTGCTTCAGGTAGCGGTCGAACCAGGCGGTCACGCGCGCCTGGATCCGGCCGCTCTCCAGGTCGCCTCCGTCGTGGCCGCCCGCGATCCAGTCCACGGCCACGGGGGCGCCGTTGGCCCGGATCGCCTTCTGCGCCGCGTCGGCCTGGCCGAGCGGGAAGAGCGAGTCGGTCTGGCCCTGCACCAGCAGGGTGGGCACCTTGATCCGGCCGGCGACGGCGGACGGGGAGCGCTCCTCAAGGACGCGGCGCGCCTCGGCGTCCGGCTTCCCCGCCTCGGCGACCCGCTCGTACATCCGGCACAGCGCCGGCTCGAAGCGGGCGCAGCCGCCGCCGGAGTTGAAGAAGACCCCCGCCCAGAGCTTCTTGAAGACGCCGTTGGGGAAGAGGGCGTCCGCGAGGTTCCAGTAGGTGATCTCGGGGGCGACGGCGTCCACCCGGTGGTCGTAGCCGGCGGCGAGCAGGGAGACCGCGCCGCCGTAGGAGGCCCCGGCGAGGCCGACGCGCGGGTCGCCGGGCCCGTCGAGGCGGACCTGCGGCTGCCGGGCCAGCCAGTCGATGAGCCTGCTGACGTCGGCGACCTCACCCTGGGGATCGTTCAGCCCGATCCTGCCGGTGGACCGGCCGAAGCCGCGCGCCGACCAGGTCAGGACCGCGTATCCGCCGGCGGCGAGGTCCTCGGCCTGCTGCCGTACGTCGTCCTTGCTGCCGCCGAAGCCGTGTCCCAGCAGGACGGCGGGGTGGCGGCCGGGCCCGGCCGGGGTGAAGTAGGACGTGTCGAGGCGCACGCCGCCGGCCGTGCTCACGGTCCGGTCGGCGCGGTGCACCGCGGGCGGGTCGTCGGCGGAGGCGACCGCGGTCCAGGTGCCGGCCCCGGCGAGCACCACGAGCGCGGCCCCGGCGGCGAGCCACCGCCGGGGCCCGCGCAGCAGCCCTCGCGGTCCGGGCAGTCGGAGATCCATGGCGTCCACGGTACGGGCCGCCACCGGCGGCCGATGCCACCGCGGGAGCGAACCTCGGCCCCTCCGTGGGGAGTACGGCACGGCCGCGGCGTACCGCGGCCGTGGTACGGATCCGTGGGGGGCGGGGGATCCGAGGGGGATGCGGCGGGCGGCGGGTCAGCCCTGGGCGTCCTCGGGGATCGACACCAGCCAGCGGGTGTCGCGGCGCGGGCGGAGGTAGAAGGCCCAGTACAGGGTGGCCACGGCCATGATGCCGCCGGTCCACAGCAGGTAGGTGGCCTCCTGCTGGGTGAGGATGTACGCGAGGACCGCGATCAGCAGGACGGGCACGGCGGGCCACAGCGGCATGCGCCAGGCGGAGGTGTGCTTGTGGGAGCCGCGGCGGGCCAGCAGGGCGGCGACGGCGACGAGCAGGTACATGCCGGTCACGGAGACGCCGGTGACGCCGTAGAGGGTGTCCAGGTTGACGAAGCACAGGACCGCGCCGGGGACGCCGACGGCGAGCGTGGCGACCCAGGGGGAGCCGAACCGGCCGAGCTTGGCGAAGACGGTGTTGACCGGTCCGGGCCAGGCCTTGTCGCGGGCGGAGGCGAACAGCACGCGGGAGTTCTGGATGACCATGACGATGCCGGCGTTGATGATCGCGAGGGCGACGCAGAGGCTGACGAAGGTGCCGACGGCGGTGTTGGACCAGGCGGTCACCATCGAGCTGAGGTCGCCGCCGGTCAGCTCCTTGATGTCGGTGGCGCCCATGGTGATGGCGACGACCGGCACCAGGATGATCACGGTGGAGATGGCGAGGGTGGCGAGCACGGTGCGGGCCACGTTGCGGCGCGGGTGCTCCAGCTCCTCGGAGAGGTAGACGGCGGTGGAGAAGCCCTGGGTGATGAACAGGGCGATGGCGAGTCCTGAGACCACGAGCATGGCCGTCACGGTGTCGGTGTGGCCGCCCGCCCCGGCCACCTGCATGGAGACCAGGCTGCCGGCGCCCCGGTGGCTGTGGGCGAAGCCCAGGACGGCGACCACGCCCGCCGCGATGACCTCCAGGACCAGGAAGATGCCGGTGATCCAGGCGTTGGCGCGCAGGTCGAGCAGGCCGGCGAGGGTGGCGAGCAGCATGACCCCGGCGCCGGTCAGCGCCGGGTCGAGGTGGACGATCGGCGCCAGGTAGTCGGCGGTGCCCATGGCGATCACGGGCGGCACGATCATGACGACCAGCAGGGACAGCACGAACACCAGCCAGCCCGCCAGCCGCCCGGCCATCGTGGAGACCATGGCGTACTCGCCGCCCGCGCTGGGGATGAGGGTGCCCAGCTCGGAGTAGCAGAACGCCACGGCGATGCAGAGCAGGGAGCCGATGGCGATGGTGAGGGCGGTGGCGGTGCCGAGCGTGCCGAACAGGTCGGGGACGACCACGAAGAGCGTGGAGGCGGGTGTGACGCACGAGAGGGTGAGGAGGGTGCCGCCGACGACGCCGATGGAGCGCTTGAGCTGCTGGGGGCTGTCCGTCGTCCCGGTGGGGCTGCCGGCCGCCGTGGGGGTGGCGGTGTGGGCAGGGGGGAGCGTGTCGGTCATGCGGCGGTTCCGATCGACTCGTGCAACAGGTGATGGGGGCTCGGGAGCGCTATCGCCTCCGGCGGCTTCGGTCGTACGTTCTCGTCATCTCGTCCGCTCCCGGCGCCAGCATGGAATCCCGACGAAAACCGTCACGTCAATGGCTGTTCACCTTCGGAATCCGCACCCGAGGCCGGGCGGGTGGCGGCTCGTTTTCACAGGTTGCGCGGCCGCAGCAGCGCATTCGTCAAGCCTCAACAAATTGTGACCTTGCTTTCCAAGGTGCTGGAACCGATCTGCCTCTGCCATCCGTTTCCTCCCGCGCGCACGGGAATCGCAGGGCGCGGCGCAAAAAAAATCGCGGCCGTCCGGATAACGGACGGCCGCGAGGGGGCCTGGCGTCACGCTCAGTGGTTGCGCGGGAACCCGAGGTCGACACCGGCCGGGGCCTCGGACGGGTCGGGCCAGCGGGTCGTGACGACCTTGCCGCGGGTGTAGAAGTGGGTGCCGTCGTTGCCGTAGATGTGGTGGTCGCCGAAGAGCGAGTCCTTCCAGCCGCCGAAGGAGTGGTAGCCCACCGGCACCGGGATCGGCACGTTCACGCCGACCATGCCGGCCTCGGCCTCCAGCTGGAAGCGGCGGGCGGCGCCGCCGTCCCGGGTGAAGACCGCGGTGCCGTTGCCGAAGGGCGAGGCGTTGATCAGGGACACGCCCTCCTCGTAGGTGTCCACACGCAGCACGCACAGCACCGGGCCGAAGATCTCGTCCTGGTACGCCTTCGCGGTCGTCGGCACCCGGTCGAGCAGCGACAGGCCGATCCAGTGGCCGTCCTCGAAGCCCTCCACGCTGTAGCCGGTGCCGTCCAGCACCACCTCGCAGCCCTCGTCCGCGGCGCCCTTGACGTAGGAGGCGACCTTGTCGCGGTGGGCGGCGGTGATCAGCGGGCCCATCTCGGAGGCCGGGTCATCGCCCGGACCGATCTTGATCTTCTCGGCGCGCTCGCGGATCTTGTCGACCAGCTCGTCGGCGATCGAGCCGACCGCGACGACGGCCGAGATCGCCATGCAGCGCTCGCCGGCCGAGCCGTACGCCGCCGAGACCGCCGCGTCCGCCGCCGCGTCCAGATCGGCGTCCGGCAGGACCAGCATGTGGTTCTTGGCCCCGCCCAGCGCCTGCACGCGCTTGCCGTGGGCGGCGGCCGTGGTGTGGATGTGGCGGGCGATCGGGGTGGAGCCGACGAAGGAGACCGCCTTGACGTCCGGGTGCTCCAGGAGGCGGTCCACGGCCACCTTGTCGCCCTGGACGACGTTGAACACGCCGTCGGGCAGCCCGGCCTCGGACAGCAGCTCGGCGATCTTCAGGGAGGCCGACGGGTCCTTCTCGCTCGGCTTCAGCACGAAGGTGTTGCCGCAGGCGATGGCGATCGGGAACATCCACATCGGGACCATCGCCGGGAAGTTGAACGGTGTGATGCCCGCGACCACGCCCAGCGGCTGCCGGATCGAGGCCACGTCCACCCGCGTGGCGACCTGCGTCGACAGCTCGCCCTTGAGCTGCACGGTGATGCCGCAGGCCAGGTCGACGATCTCCAGGCCGCGCGCGACCTCGCCGAGCGCGTCGGAGTGCACCTTGCCGTGCTCGGCGGTGATCAGCTCGGCGATCTCGTCGCGGTGCGCGTCCAGCAGGGCGCGGAAGCGGAACAGGATGGTGGTGCGCTGGGCCAGCGAGGACTGGCCCCAGGTGCGGTACGCGTCCTTGGCGGCGGCCACCGCCGCGTCCACCTCCTCCACGGACGCGAACGCCACCTTCGTGGTGACCGCGCCGGTCGCCGGGTCCGTGACCGGCCCGTACGACCCCGAGGCGCCTTCGACGGACTTGCCGCCGATCCAGTGGTTGACGATCTTCGTCATTCCGGGTTACTCCTTCGCAGAGGGCGGCGTCGGGTCGAGACGTGCCGTTCGTGGAACTCGTGTGCCGGGACCGGTACCGGGGAGGGGCCGGGGCCGCCGGTCCGGGGTGCGGTCGCCGTCACCAGACCATCCCACCAGCAACGCGCCCGGACCGCGCCCGACACTGTGTCTGCGGTTCGCCGGTCCGTGTAGACACATGTGGGAGTGACCGCCGCCCGCGTCGCGGGCCGGGGCGGGCGGGGGACCTCCGGCGCGGGGCCGTAGCGGGCGGGGAGTCGTCGCTCGCACTTCGCTCCTGCCAGGGCGAAGCGGTCTCCCGCGCCGGAGGCGATCGGTGGCCGGGCGGCACGCGGCGCACGGGTGCCCGCACCCAACGCGCGCCTCGCGCCCGGGGTTTGGAACTCTGCTCGCGCCGGACCGGCGGACAACTGCACCGTACAACCGTCAGGTGTCCGGCGTCCGGCGCACGCGCAGCCGAGCGGACGTACGGTCTCCACCGCCCGTTCGGTTCCGGGCGGGCGCCCCGTTCCGGACGGGCGGCCGGTCCCGGACGGGCGGCTGGTTCCGGACGGGCACACGGCCCCGCACGGGCGGCCGGTTCCGGGCGGGCGGCCGGTCGCCGACCTCACCGCACCGCGCCGGCCGCGAGGGCCGACTCCACCTCGGCGGCGGTGGGCATCGCGGAGGAGCATTCGAGGCGGGAGGCGACGATGGCGCCCGCGGCGTTGGCGTGGCGCATGACGCGCTCCAGGTCCCAGCCCGCGAGCAGTCCGTGGCACAGCGAGCCGCCGAAGGCGTCCCCCGCGCCGAGGCCGTTGAGGACCTCGACCGGCAGCGGCGGCACCTCGGCCGCCTCGCCCGTGCGGGCGAGCGCGAGGACGCCCTTGGGGCCCTGTTTCACGACCGCCAGGCCGACTCCGGCGTCCAGCAGGGCGCGGGCCGCGGCGTGCGGGTCGCGCAGGCCGGTGGCGACCTCCACCTCGTCGAGGTTGCCGACCGCGACGGTGGCGTACCGCAGGGCCTCGGCGTAGAAGGGGCGGGCGGCGGCCGGGTCGCGCCAGAACACGGGCCGCCAGTCGAGGTCGAAGACCGTCGGGCCGGACTTCGCCCGGTGGGCGAGTGCGGCGAGCGTCGCCGTGCGGCTGGGCTCCTCGCTCAGCCCGGTGCCGGTCACCCAGAAGACCCGCGCCGCGCCGATCGCGGCCAGGTCGAGGTCGCCGGCCTCGATCTCCAGGTCGGGCGCCTTCGGCTGCCGGTAGAAGTAGAGCGGGAAGTCGTCCGGCGGGAACACCTCGCAGAAGGTGACCGGGGTGGGCAGTCCCGGCACCGCCGTGACGTAGCGGTCGTCCACGCCGAAGCCGCGCAGCGCCTCGTGGAGGTAGGTGCCGAACGGGTCGTCGCCGGTCCGGGTGATCACCGCCGTACGCCGGCCGAGGCGGGCCGCGGCGACCGCGACGTTCGTCGCCGAGCCGCCCAGGAACTTCCCGAAGGCGGACACGCGGGCCAGCGGCACGCCCGTCTGGAGGGGATAGAGGTCCACCCCGATCCGCCCCATGGTGATCACGTCGTACACGATCGGTTTCCCTTCGCGTCGGCTCCCCCGGTTCTAGTGCGGGAGACGGAGGCCTGTCAATGCTTTGTCCGGACATTCGGACGAGAGGAGAACGGGGGCGCCGCCCTGATGATCCCTTCCGCCCGCCGGGTCCGCTTCCGCCCGCGCGGCCCGGGTCTGTCACAAAGCAACTTCTTCGTCACACATGTCCCAGGTCCGTCTCCTGCCGGTCACATCCGTCCGACAGGCCCGTTCCGCCGCCGCCCGCGCGTCGTTCACGCGGCACAGGCTCAGTTGATCACCGGCGCACGCCCGGCTCCCCCGGCGGCCACCCGGCCGCCTCCGTGGCGCGCGCGGGGAGGTGCACGTCATGACCGACCGGAAGCTCTGGTCGTACAGGGAGATCGCGGCGCACATCCGGGTGCAGCCGGACACCGTGCGGTCCTACCGCAAACACGGTCTGCTGCCCCCGCCCGACCGTGTGGAGGGCGGCCGGCCGTACTGGTACGCCGACACGGTCCGCGCCTGGGCGGCCGCCCGGCCCGGCAACCGGGGCCGCAGAGCCGCGGACTGACCCGCGCCCCGGGCGGGCCGGACGTCCCGCTCAGCGCCAGGGGTCGATCACCGTGACCCCGGCGCCCGGGGCCGACCCCATCACCGCGAGCGCGTCCGGGGCGGCCGCCAGGCCGATGACCGAGGTCACCAGCAGGTCGGGGCGCACGGTCCCCGCCGCCACGAGCCGCAGCAGTTCCGGGTAGGCGTGTGCGGCCATGCCGTGGCTGCCGAGGATCTCCAGCTCCAGCGCGATCACGCGGGCCATGGGGACCGGGGCCGTGCCGTCCGCGGACGGCAGCAGGCCGACCTGGACGTGGCGGCCCCGGCGGCGCAGGCCGTCGACGGAGGCGGCGCAGGTGGCGGGTGAGCCCAGCGCGTCCAGCGAGAGGTGGGCGCCGCCGCCGCTCAGCTCACGGACCGCCGCGGCCGGGTCCGGGACGGCGGAGGCGTCCACCACCTCGGCGGCACCGAAGCTCCGCGCCAGCTCCAGGGCGCGCGGTGACACGTCCACCGCGACCACGCGCGCGCCGCACGCCGCCGCGATCATCACCGCGGACAGCCCCACACCGCCGCAGCCGTGCACGGCGACCCACTCGCCGGCGGCGGCCCGGCCCTGCCGGACCACCGCGCGGTAGGCGGTGGCGAAGCGGCAGCCGAGCGAGGCGGCGGTCACGGACGACAGGTCCCCGGGCACGGCCACGAGGTTCACGTCGGCGTGGTCGAGCGCCACGTACCGGGCGAAGGAGCCCCAGTGGGTGAACCCCGGCTGGGTCTGGCGTTCGCAGACCTGCTGGTCGCCCGCCGCGCAGGAGGCACAGCCGCCGCAGGCGCACACGAAGGGGACCGTCACCCGGTCCCCGGGCCGCCACCGGGCCACCCGCGGGCCCGCCGCCTCGACCACTCCCGCCAGTTCGTGGCCCGGCACGTGCGGCAGCGCGATGCCGGGGTCGTGCCCCTGCCAGCCGTGCCAGTCGCTGCGGCACAGGCCGGTCGCCTCGACCCGCACCACGACTCCGTGCTCCGCCGGGCGCGGGTCGGCGACCTCACGCACCTCGGCCGGCTCCCCGAACCGTTCGAACACCACCGCCCGCATCGACCGCCCTCGCCTCCGTCCGGGAAACCGCTCGGGGAAACACTCGCGGAAAACGCCGCCGGGCGCACCGTGCCGCTCCTTTGATAAATACCCCCTAGGGGTATAGTGTCGAATGCAGTGAGCCCCTCTGGGCCACTCCCATCCCGCACACCACGACGAGGAGAGCGACATGACCGCCCAGACCGAGACCCCGGACACCGTCACCACCGTCTACCAGGTGAGCGGCATGAGCTGTGGACACTGCGAGGGCTCCGTCTCCACCGAGATCTCCGGACTGCCCGGCGTCACCTCGGTCAAGGCCGTCGCCTCCACCGGCGAGGTCACCGTGGTCTCCGCCGCCCCGCTGGACGAGGCGGCCGTGCGCGCGGCGGTGGACGAGGCGGGCTTCGAGCTCGTCGGCCGCGCCTGACCAGCGGGCGCACCGAACTCACGTATCTCTCGACACCGGGCCGTATCGACCAGCTGATACTGGTTCTGTACGGCCCGGTCCGTTCTCTGGAGTACGGACATGACCAGCACCACCACCCACGCGGCGACGCCCGCCGGGACACCGGCACCCCCCGGCACCCCGGGCGGCCCCGCGGCCACCGGGACTTCCGCAGCCGCCGGCACCTTTGAGGTCGAGCTGCTCATCGGCGGGATGACCTGCGCCTCCTGCGCGGCCCGCGTGGAGAAGAAGCTCAACCGCATGGAGGGCGTGAGCGCGACGGTCAACTTCGCCACCGAGAAGGCGCGGGTGACCTACCCCCCGGGGGTAGCGGTGTCCGACCTCGTCGCGACCGTGGTGAAGACCGGGTACACGGCCGAGGAACCGCCGCCGCCGGAGCCGGAGCCCGCCTCGCAGGACGCCCAGGCCGCTCCCGCCGCCGACCCGGAACTGACCTCGCTGAGCCAGCGCCTGATCGTTTCCGCACTGCTCGCCGTCCCGGTCGTCCTGCTCTCCATGGTGCCCGCCCTCCAGTTCGACAACTGGCAGTGGCTGGCGCTGACCCTCACCGCGCCGGTCGTGGTCTGGGGCGCCCTGCCCTTCCACCGCGCGGCGCTCACCAACGCCCGGCACGGCGCCGCCACCATGGACACGCTGGTCTCGGTCGGCACGCTCGCCGCGTTCGGCTGGTCTCTGTGGGCGCTGTTCCTCGGTGACGCGGGCATGCCCGGCATGCACGACGAGTTCCGGCTCACCGTCTCCCGGATGGACGCCGCCTCGACGATCTACCTGGAGGTCGCCTCCGGGGTCGTCGCGTTCATCCTGCTCGGCCGTTACCTGGAGGCCCGCTCCAAGCGGCGGGCGGGTGCCGCGCTGCGCGCGCTGCTGGAGCTGGGCGCCAAGGACGTCTCCGTGCTGCGGGAGGGCCGCGAGGTCCGCGTGCCGGTCTCCGCGCTGGCCGTGGGCGACCGGTTCGTCGTGCGGCCCGGTGAGAAGGTCGCCACCGACGGCACGGTCGTCGAGGGCGCCTCGGCGGTGGACGCCTCCATGCTGACCGGCGAGTCCGTCCCGGTCGACGTGGGCGTGGGCGACGCGGTCACGGGCGCCACGGTCAACGCGGGCGGCCGGCTGGTCGTCGAGGCCACCCGGGTCGGCGCCGACACCCAGCTCGCCCGGATGGCGAAGCTGGTCGAGGACGCGCAGAACGGCAAGGCGCAGGTGCAGCGGCTGGCCGACCGGATCTCGGCGGTCTTCGTGCCCGTGGTCCTGCTCATCGCCGTCGGCACCCTGCTGGCCTGGCTGCCGGCCACCGGCGACGTCACCGCCTCGTTCACCGCGGCGGTCGCCGTCCTGATCATCGCCTGCCCGTGCGCGCTGGGCCTGGCCACGCCGACCGCGCTGATGGTCGGCACCGGGCGCGGCGCCCAGCTCGGCATCCTCATCAAGGGCCCCGAGGTGCTGGAGTCCACCCGCCGCGTCGACACGGTCGTCCTGGACAAGACGGGCACGGTGACCACCGGCCGGATGACCCTCCAGGAGGTGTACGCCGCCGAGGGCACCGACGAGAAGCTGCTCCTGCGGCTCGCGGGCGCCCTGGAGCACGCCTCCGAGCACCCCGTGGCCCGGGCGGTCGCGGCCGGCGCCGAGGAGCGCGTGGGGCCGCTGCCGGCGGCCGAGCACTTCGAGAACGTCCCGGGGCGGGGCGTGCGCGGGCGCGTGGAGGGCCACGAGGTCGCCGTGGGGCGGCTCTTCCCGGACCTGCCCGAGGAGGTGGACCGGGCGCGACGCGAGGCCGAGGCGAGCGGGCGCACGGCCGTCGTGGTCGGCTGGGACGGCGTGGCACGGGGTGTCGTGGCCGTGGCGGACGCGGTCAAGGAGAGCAGTGCGCAGGCCGTGCGGCAGCTGCGCGCGCTGGGGCTGCGGCCGGTGCTGCTGACCGGTGACAACCGGCCGGTCGCCGAGTCGGTGGCGCGGGCCGTCGGCATCGACGCCGGCGACGTGATCGCCGAGGTGCTCCCGGAGGACAAGGTCGAGGCCGTACGGCGCCTGCAGGCCGAGGGGCGGACCGTGGCCATGGTCGGCGACGGGGTCAACGACGCCGCCGCGCTCGCCACCGCCGACCTGGGCCTGGCGATGGGCACCGGCACCGACGCCGCCATCGAGGCCGGCGACCTGACGCTGGTGCGCGGCGACCTGCGGGTGGCCGCGGACGCGATCCGGCTGTCGCGGCGGACGCTGGCCACGATCAAGGGCAACCTCGTGTGGGCCTTCGGGTACAACGTGGCCGCGCTGCCGCTGGCCGCGGCCGGTCTGCTCAACCCGATGATCGCGGGCGCGGCGATGGCGTTCTCCTCGGTGTTCGTCGTGACGAACAGCCTCCGGCTGCGCACGTTCCGCTGAGCCGGCCCCGGCCGGGCACCGCGGGTGCCCGGCCGGGGCAAAGTGCCGGACCCCCTGGAGTCCGGCGCGCGCCTCACATAAGCTCTTCACAAGGCTCGCGCATCTTCCTTACGCTTGGGCCTCGATCGCCATATCAGGGCTCTTGCGTACCTATGGGACATACGCAAGAGACGCACGTCACAGTGACGTGAACGTAACCATCGAAGGGGTTCGAAGGTCTAAGTTTGGCGATGTCAGGAAGCGTCTTGGGGGGCGCCGACTGACGTCTGGGGATGTCTTGGGGGACTTCCCTGGAACTGCGTTGCCGGGGCACGTACTTCGGGAAGCTTTGAGCGGCCCTCCCGGGCGTGCGCTGTCCCGGCAGAGCGCAGTGGTGCGGTACCGCGGTGCGGCAGTGGTGCAGTAGTACGGCATCACGGCGCTGCGGCAGTACGGCAGTACGGCAAGACAGCGGTTCAGGCGCTGGTCTCCACAGACGCCCGGCCGGATCCCGTGGGGGGAATCCGTTACCGGGACATGGGAAGGCGCCCTGGTCGCCGGCCCGTGGGGGGACTGGTGTCAGGGCGCCTTCTCCTTTTCATGGCTCGGTCACCTCCGGGGCTCCGGGACCGGGGAGCCGTGTGCGGCCCTGCCGCCCGCCGGGACCGCGACCGCGCCCGGACCTGCCGCCCCGCCGGGACCGCGCCCCTGCCCGTCCCCGCCGCCCGACGGGACCAACGGTCCCGCCCGGACCTGCCGGTGAGCGGCGGGTGCCCTTGATGCTCCTGCCCGGTCGTCCGTGAGCGCGGCCGCCCGACACCACGACCGGCCCCCTCGCCTCCGGACCTGCCGTCCGCCCCTGCCCCCCGACGCGCGAAGGCCCCGCACCCGCCGGCTGACCGGCGGATGCGGGGCCCAGGCTCGGGGCCGGGAGGCGGGGTGCCTCAGCGCTCCTCGACCGGGACGAAGTCGCGCTCGACGACGCCCGTGTAGATCTGGCGCGGGCGGCCGATGCGGGAACCCGGCTCCTTGATCATTTCCTGCCACTGGGCGATCCAGCCCGGCAGCCGGCCGAGCGCGAACAGGACCGTGAACATCTCGGTCGGGAAGCCCATGGCCCGGTAGATCAGACCGGTGTAGAAGTCGACGTTCGGGTAGAGCTTGCGCTCGACGAAGTAGTCGTCGGAGAGCGCGTGCTCCTCCAGCTTGAGGGCGATGTCGAGCAGCTCGTCGGACTTGCCCAGCGCCGAGAGCACGTCGTGCGCGGCGGCCTTGATGATCTTGGCGCGCGGGTCGAAGTTCTTGTAGACCCGGTGGCCGAAGCCCATCAGGCGGACGCCGTCCTCCTTGTTCTTCACCTTGCGGATGAAGGTGTCGACGTCGGAGCCGGAGTCGCGGATGCCTTCGAGCATCTCCAGCACGGACTGGTTGGCGCCGCCGTGCAGCGGGCCCCACAGCGCGTTGATGCCGGCCGAGATGGACGCGAACATGTTGGCCTGCGAGGAGCCGACCAGGCGGACGGTGGAGGTCGAGCAGTTCTGCTCGTGGTCCGCGTGCAGGATCAGCAGCTTGTCCAGCGCGGAGACGACGACCGGGTCCAGCTCGTACTCGTCGGCGGGGACCGAGAAGGTCATCCGCAGGAAGTTCTCGACGTAGGAGAGGTCGTTGCGCGGGTAGACGAACGGGTGACCGATCGACTTCTTGTACGCGTACGCCGCGATCGTCGGGAGCTTGGCGAGCAGGCGGACCGTGGACAGGTCGCGCTGCTTCTCGTCGAACGGGTTGTGGCTGTCCTGGTAGAAGGTGGACAGCGCCGAGACGACCGAGGACAGCATCGCCATCGGGTGGGCGTCGCGCGGGAAGCCCTTGTAGAAGTTCTTGACGTCCTCGTGCAGCAGGGTGTGCCGCGTGATCTCGTTCTTGAAGGTGGAGAGCTCGTCGACGGTCGGCAGCTCACCGTTGATGAGCAGGTAGGCCACCTCCAGGAAGGTGGAGCGCTCCGCCAGCTGCTCGATGGGGTAGCCGCGGTACCGCAGAATGCCCTGCTCGCCGTCGAGGTAGGTGACGGCGGATTTGTACGCTGCCGTGTTGCCGTAGCCGCTGTCCAGAGTCACCAGACCGGTCTGGGCGCGGAGCTTCCCGATGTCGAAGCCCTTGTCGCCGACGGTGCTGTCGACCACCGGGTAGGTGTACTCGCCGCCGTCGTACCGCAGTACTACAGAGTTGTCGCTCACGTCTTCCCTCACCGACGTAGTGCCTCATCTTCGAGGTGCCCTGACTGTCTCTACCATCCCCCATTTGGCTCAGGAGAGTGCACTCGGGGTCGACCATTGGGCCTATGGGCGGCACTCAGTGCCGCCAACCTGCTCATCCTGCCCCCTCGACCGGGCGACGGGAAGTGCTCTGTGACCTTTGCGACTCGTTTGATCGATCATTTTTTGTGATGCCGGGGTGACGGCCGGGGCGCCAGGGGTCCGCGGCGGCCCGTTCGTGCATTTTTGCGGCCTCTGGGCCTCTTCTGGAACTTTTTTACGCCTTCGTCAGCCCTTGAGCCGGAAATCCAGCGCCGTGCACCGGCGTCCCGCCGACACCGTACGCACCGCCTGGCCGATCGCCTTGCGCGAACCGACCAGGACGACCAGCTTCTTGGCCCGGGTCACCGCCGTGTAGAGCAGGTTCCGCTGGAGCATCATCCAGGCACCGGTGGTCACCGGGATGACGACGGCCGGATACTCGCTGCCCTGCGAGCGGTGGATGGTCACCGCGTAGGCGTGCGCGAGTTCGTCCAGCTCGTCGAAGTCGTAGGGCACCTCCTCGTCCTCGTCCGTCAGCACCGTCAGGCGCTGGTCGACCGGGTCGAGCGAGGTGACCACGCCCACGGTGCCGTTGAAGACGCCGTTGGCCCCCTTCTCGTAGTTGTTGCGGACCTGGGTGACCTTGTCGCCGACCCGGAAGACCCGGCCGCCCAGCCGCTTCTCCGGCAGGTCGGGACGGCCCGGGGTGACGGCCTGCTGGAGGAGCCCGTTCAGCGCGCCCGCGCCCGCCGGCCCCCGGTGCATGGGGGCGAGCACCTGCACGTCCCGGCGCGGGTCGAGCCCGAAGCGGGCCGGGATCCGGCGCGCGGCGACGTCCACGGTGAGCCGGCCCGCCTCCTCGGTGTCGTCCTCGACGAAGAGGAAGAAGTCCTTCATGCCGTCGGTGAGCGGATGCTGCCCGGAGTTGATCCGGTGCGCGTTGGTCACCACGCCGGACTGCTGGGCCTGGCGGAAGACACGGGTGAGGCGCACCGCCGGGACCGGGCTGCCGTCGGCCAGCAGGTCCCGGAGCACCTCGCCCGCGCCCACGCTGGGCAACTGGTCCACGTCCCCCACGAACAGCAGGTGCGCGCCCGGCGGCACGGCCTTGACCAGCTTGTTGGCGAGCAGCAGGTCCAGCATGGACGCCTCGTCGACGACGACGAGGTCGGCGTCCAGCGGCCGGTCCCGGTCGTACGCCGCGTCGCCGCCGGGCTTCAGCTCCAGCAGCCGGTGGACGGTGGAGGCCTCGGCGCCGGTCAGCTCGGCGAGCCGCTTGGCGGCCCGGCCGGTCGGCGCGGCCAGCACCACCTTGGCCTTCTTCGCGCGGGCCAGCTCCACGACCGACCGCACGGTGAACGACTTGCCGCACCCGGGGCCGCCGGTCAGCACCGCCACCTTCTCCGTCAGCGCCAGCTTGACGGCCGCCTCCTGCTCGGGCGCGAGGTCGGCCCCCGTGCGCCCCTTGAGCCATCCGAGCGCCTTGTCCCAGGCCACGTCCCGGAACCCCGGCATCCGGTCCTGCCCGGTCCGCAGCAGCCGCAGCACCTGGGCGGAGAGGGAGAGTTCGGCCCGGTGGAAGGGCACGAGGTAGACGGCGCTGACGGACTCCTGCGCGTCCCCCGCGGCCGCGGGCACCCTCTCCCGTACGACCCCGGGGTCACCGCCCTCCTCGTCCGACTCCGCGAGGGCGGCCAGGCACTCGATGACGAGCCCGGTGTCGACCTGGAGCAGCTTCACGGCGTCGGCGATCAGCCGCTCCTCGGGCAGGTAGCAGTGCCCCTGGTCGGCGGACTGCGACAGCGCGTGCTGGAGCCCCGCCTTGACCCGCTCCGGACTGTCGTGCGGGATGCCGACGGACCGGGCGATCTTGTCGGCGGTCAGGAACCCGATGCCCCAGACGTCGGCGGCGAGCCGGTACGGCTGGTTCTTCACCACGGAGATCGAGGCGTCACCGTACTTCTTGTAGATCCGCACGGCGATGGAGGTCGACACCTCCACCGTCTGGAGGAAGAGCATGACCTCCTTGATCGCCTTCTGCTCCTCCCAGGCGTCGGCGATCTTCCTGGTCCGCTTGGGCCCGAGCCCGGGCACCTCGACGAGCCGCTCGGGCTCCTCCTCGATGACCCGGAGGGTGTCCACCCCGAAGTGCTGCGTGATCCGGTCGGCGAAGACCGGCCCGATCCCCTTGACCAGTCCGGAGCCGAGATAGCGACGGATGCCCTGGACCGTGGCCGGCAGGACGGTCGTGTAGTTCTCGACGTGGAACTGCTTCCCGTACTGCGGATGGGACCCCCACCGCCCCTCCATCCGCAGCGACTCCCCCACCTGCGCACCGAGCAGCGCCCCGACGACGGTCAGCAGGTCCCCGGCGCCCCTGCCGGTGTCGACCCGCGCGACCGTGTACCCGTTCTCCTCGTTCGCGTACGTGATCCGCTCCAGCACCCCTTCGACCACGGCAAGCCGCCGCTCCCCGGTGTGGGTTCCCGCCTGTTGCGCCATGGAGCCGACGGTACCGGTGGGGGGTGACAGGGGTGGACGGGCAGGGGTGGGCGGGGGCTACCGGAGGGAGGGGCGGGCCGCCGGTGAGGGCGGCCCGCCCGGCTCACGGGGCCGGCCGACGGGTCACACCGGGTCGATCACCCAGCGGGACGCCGTGCTGATGGTGGGCTGGAAGACGACCGTGGCCCCCACCTTCCCGTTCGCGTCCAGGTACTTGCCGCTCTGGTCGTGCCGGATGGACTTCGGGCTGCCGGAGGTGGTCGTCCACTTCTGGTACGCGCCGCCGTTGCAGGGGAACGTGTAGACGTCCGCGCCGTTCCCGTCGAGGCAGTGGCCCGACGCCGGGTTCCTGAAGACGCCGCCGCTGATCTGCCACACCTGCTTCGCGCTGCGGTCGCAGGTGCCGAGGACCAGGTTGCCCTTGCCTCCCGAGATGTTCACCTGGAGGCAGGAGTTGCTGCTGTTGCCGTTGATCACCTGGTAGTTCACCGCCGCCGCCTGGGCCGAGGTCGCGCCGCCGACCAGCAGCGCCGAACCGCATGCGAGCGCCGCGCCCGCGCCGGCGAGTCGGGTGAGGCTTGCCTTGAGTTCCATGGTTGATCCCCTCGTCGAGTTCAGGTCGTTGGCGTGCCGTCTGTGCCGCCGTCCACGGTGCCGGGTGGCGCCGCTGGGGAGCGGCGGTCCCGGAGGAGTCCGGATCCGCCGGGCTCCCCCGCTGGACGCGCCGTGTCCGCGGGCTGGGGAGTCCGGACGATTCCGGAGAGCGGAGCGGGGGAAAGCCGCGTACATGAAGGGACCTGGCTCACCACAAAGCTGGTTCGTCAACCGGTTGCAGCGGTTGCGCACGGCCGCGGGCTCACCGGCCCAGGCGCAGTTGCTGGCCCACGACGAGCACAAGGTCCTCACCCGGTCGTCGCTGTCGGACCTGCTGGCGGGCAAGTTCAGCAAGCCGCCCCCGTGGGAGCGGGTCGCGGCCTACGCGACCGCCTGCGTCCGGGCCGCGCACGCCGGCCGGATCGACCTCTCCTGCGAGGAGGAACTCGCGCGGCTGCGAAGCGACCACGCCACGCTCACCGACCTGTTCGAGACCACTGCCGGAACGGTCCGCACGCCGGCGGCCCGCCTTCCGGGCCCGCGGCACCGTCCGGCGGCCTACCGGCTGCCGCCGCGCAACACCCACTTCACCGGCCGCGACGCCACGTTGCGTGAGTTACGGCGCCGCCTGACCTCGGGCGGCGAGGGCGCGATGCAGGTCGTGCACGGGCTGGGCGGTGTCGGCAAGACGCAGCTCGCGGTCGAGTACGCCTACCTCTACCGGTCGGAGTACCGGTTCGTGGCGTTCGTCGACGCGGAGGACCCCGATCTCGTCCCCTCGCAGTTCGCTTCGCTGGCCCGGGAGCTGGGACTGGCGGAGGTGGACTCCGAACAGGTCGTCCACCGGGTGTACGGCGAACTGCGGGACCACCGGCCCTGGCTGGTCATCTTCGACAACGGCGAGAGACCCGGCACGCTCAGGGACGCGCTGCCGTCGGGTGATCTGGGCAGCGGCGGCCACCTCGTCGTCACGACCAGACTGCGCGGCTGGTCGGGCAGGGCCGGCGTCCTCGACCTGGACGTCTTCTCCCGGCGGGAGGCGGTGCAACTGCTGACCCGGCGGGTGTGCGGCATGACCGCTGAGGTGGCGGACCGGATCGCCGAGCACCTGGGGGACCTCCCGCTGGGGCTGGAGCAGGCGGCCGGGTACATGGACTACCACCACACCGCGCCCGCGGAGTACCTGGCTCTGCTGGCGTCGCGGCTGGAGGACATGATCGCGCTGGGTGAACTGACCGACCGGCCCGCGGTGGTGGTCGCGACCCTGTGGCAGCTCAGCGTGCGCAAGCTGCGGAGCCAGCGGCCGCAGGCCATGCGGCTGCTGGAGCTGTGTGCGCTGCTGGCCCCGGAGCCGATCCCGCTGGACCTGTTCGGCGGCGAGGAACCGCTGATCGCGGCGGCGGCCGACCCGGTGGCGTGGGACGTGACGGTCGGTGCCCTGGCCGGCCTGGGGCTCGCCCGGCGCGGCGCCTCCTCCCTGGTGCTGCACCGGCTGGTGCAGGCCGCCATCCGCGCCGCGATGCCGGACGACGTGCGCGCCGACGCACGCGTACGACTGTGCCGGGCGCTGCTCGCGGCCGTGCCGCACGACGTCCACGGTGACCCGCGGGCGCGGTCGCGCTGGCAGGAACTGCTCCCGCACGCGCTCGCGGTGACCAAGGACGAGCCGCCGGCCGAGTGCGCGGCGGAGACGGCGACGCTGCTGAGGCTGGCGTCGGCGTTCCTCCTCTCGATCGGGGACCACTCGGTGGCACTGCCCCTGTGCGAGCGGGCTCTCGCGATCGACGAATCGCTCGGACAGCGGGACGCGGAGACCGGCTTCGACCTGATCACGCTGGCGCAGATCCACCGGGACCGCGGCGCTCCGGAGCGAGCGCGTCCGCCGGCGGAACGTGCGCTGGACCTGCACGAGTCCTGTCTGCCCGCGGACAGTCCCGCCATCGCGACGGACCTGGCCACGCTGGCCCGGATCCATCACCTTCTCGGAGATCACGAGGCGGCGGTGCCCCTGGCCGAGCGGGCGCTGCGGATCGACGAGGCGGCGTACGGGCCGGACGACCCGTACGTGAGCTTCGACCTGATCGCCCTGGCCAGTGTCCACCTCAGCCTGGACGACCACGCCGTGGCCGTGCCGCTGATCTCCCGGGCGTTACGGATCCGCGAGGCCAGTTACGCGCCGGACCACCTGTACATCGGGTACGCCCTGCTGCTCAAGGCCCGGGCCGTGCATGCGCTGGGCGACCCGGCCGCGGCGGCCCTCGCACGCCGGGGCGCGCTGATCCTGAAAACCCGGCTGGGCACGTCCCACCCCAAGACGGAGGACGCCTTCGCTCTGGCCAACCGCTTGCAGGAGGACAGCGGTTGCCGCGAACACGCGGAACTCTCCGCAGCCGCCGAGGCCCACGAGACAGAGGCCGCCGCACCGGTCCCGGACTCACGTCCGTCACGGGCGCCGGGGGCGGTGACGTGAGCTGGCGCGGGCGGTCACGCGCGGAGGGGGGCGGTGACGTGAGCCGTCGCGGACGGTCACGCGGGGAGGGGGCGGTGACGTGAGCTGGCGTGGGCGGTCACGCGCGCCCGGGGGGGCGGTGACGTGAGCCGTCGCGGGCGACGATTGCCGGCTCCGCGCTGCGGCAGAGCGGCTGCGAGGTCCCTCGGGGCCTGGTCGCGCGCGGCTGCCGGCCACCCGGGGGGCTTCGGACCACTGGCTGCTGGCCGGCTACCGGCTACCGGCAGTGACCCTGCATTATTCGGCCCGGCCGGGACGCGAGGCGGGGAACGCGGCCCTGTGCGGAAGCTTTGCCGGCGGGCGGACCATGAGGACGTCGACCGGGTCCTCCGCTTCCAGGACGAACCCGTGGCGTTCGTAGAGCCGGCGGGCGGGGCTGCCCTGGAGGACGTGCAGTGCGACGGCCGTGCCTTCCGCGTCGGCCCGTTCCAGCAGCGTGCCCAGCACGACGGAGCCGAGGCCCCGGCCCTGGTGCCGCGGGGCGAGGTAGAAGTGCTCCAGCCACTGCCTGCCGTCCACCGGGCGGAACGTCACGCAGCCCGCGAGTTCGCCGTCGACCGTGATGACGGACGTGTACCGCGAGGAGAAGCCGTCCCGCAGCCGCTGCCGCACCCGGTGTTCGTCGTAACGCCCGAGGCGTTCCAGGTCCGCGCGCATGACCGCGGCCCGCAACTCAGCGATCGGCTCGATGTCGGCCGTCACCGCGGGACGCAGGGCCCAGCCGGTGGACCGCGCGGTCGTCTCGGTGCTCATGGGCGGAGTATGTCACCGCACCTCGGCGGCCCGTCGACGTGCCGTTTGGGCAGATCACAGCTGGCTGGTCAGGTCGGGGCCACGCCCGTCGGTCGCGGTGCGTGGTCCTCCGGGTCCCAGACGCAGGGCGCGCACTCACTCGGGGCGCGCATCAGCACGGGCACGGATTCTCAGCGGTCTTCAGGGAATCGACGAAGACGGTGAAGACGCCGGGCGAGAAGGAGAGGGTTGCTCTGGACGGGGTCTTCGAGTCCCGTAGGGATATGCGGGTGGGGAGGCTGGCGACTTCGACGCAGTTGTTGCCGTCGCCACCGCCGGAGTAGGAGGACCTGTGCCAGGTGACGGGCGTAGTCATCGTTCGCTTCACTCTTCCTTTATCAGTCTGTGGATGAAGTCACGCGACCGGTCAGAATCGAGTGACGCGCCTTCCACTCTATGGAACAGCTCTCGAAAGACGCCGAGTTGGGCTTCCGAATCGGCAAACCCTGTCCCATGAGGCGCGTCACGGATGACAGTGTCCAGCCTCGGCACCGCGCCGCCCGCCAACATCATCGCGCTCCACGTTCCACCGAAGCCATCCATGTCAAACGGGATGACGCGCACTGTGACGTTTTCCGTCTCGGTGACTTCCAGGAGCCGGGCCAACTGGGCTCGGGATGTGACACGGTCCCCGACCCTGATGCGCAGCGCCGCTTCGTGAACAACCGCTTCGTACGAGGTATGAGCCGGCCCTGAGAGAGTCGCCTTGCGGCGCATCCGGTGCTGGACTCGCCGTTCCACCTCCTCGGGTGGCAGCTCTGGGATCCTTGAGGAAAACGCGGCGCGCGCATAGTTCTCCGTCTGCAACAGGCCCGGCACGAACAGAAACTCGACCACGCGCAGGAACGTGGCGTGGTACTCCAGTTCGGAGAGATCGAGGAAGGAGCTGGGCAGCAGACCTCGGTACTCCTCCCACCAACCACGCGTACGGTCGCCGGCCATGTCGGCCAGCGCGTCGATCAACTCCTGATCCGTGCAATCGTAGTGCGCGGCGATCCGGCGCACTCGCGCCTCGCTGACCCCGGCGAGACCACTCTCGATCTGGCTGATCCGGGCAGCGTCGGTTCCCAGCAATTCAGCGGCTTCGCGCCCTCTGAGACCTGCGGCTTCACGCAGCTTCCGCAGTTCGGCGCCCAGGCGTTCCTGTCGTGCAGTCGCCTGTTGTCGACGTGGCATGGCATTCCTCTCAGGGGCCAACCGCATAGGGGCAGGGCCTCGTTCGGACGGCAGATTACGGCACTGGCTTGCGCCGGACCAAACTTGGCCCCTACCGTCGGTAGCGCGACGAACACGACGCGCACGCCTGAGTGTCGGAAGCGCACCTCTCCGTCATGCCCTGGCGGCTGCGGCAGGCCACCCCTTGGACGGCGCGTCAATTCGCCCTCCTGCTACCCCTCTACCGATCGGAGCTGACGCATGCCCGAGACCCCGACCGAGACCCCTGCCCCGGCCCCGTGGGAGTACTGCCTCTCCATCCCCAACGACCTGCGGGCAGTCACCATCAGCCGCCGCACCCTGCACCTGATCCTCACCATGCACGGCCTGATCCGCCTCGTCGACGCCGCCGAACTCCTCGCCGCCGAGCTGGTGTCCAACGCCGTACGGCACACCAAGGGGCCGGCCGCGTTGCGCGTGCGGTGGTCGGCGGGCGTGTTGCGGATCGGCGCGTGGGACGCCGACCCCGCCCCGCCCAAGCCGCCGGCACCGCTGGAGCAGGTCACCGAACTGAAGGAAGGGCGCGGCCTGGCGCTGGTGAAGGCCTGCTCCGACCTGTGGGGGTGGCAGCCGCTGTCCCGGGAGGGAAACAGGGGAAAGGTCGTCTGGTGCGAACTAGGTGCCGCCTAGACGCAGGCAACGGCCGAGTGCCCGGAAGCGAACTGCCGCGATGGGCGTCTCCCCGCAGCAGCAGGGATCAGTCCGCCACCCACGGTGCCGTCTTCGGGCGGCGCCGCCAATACCAGGGACGGGCACTCTCGCTGGAACTTCCGGTGCCACCAGGGGCGGAAATCGATCGACCGTCGTCATCGATTGTCAACGCACGGAAAACGGAATCGATCCTTTCCACTGCCGCCTTGATTTCGGCACCTCCATCCGAGAGATCACCCAAGGATGCACCGAGTGTGTCGCGATATTCCAGGTCTTCTTTGTACATGGCAGCCGAATACCAGCCGCTAGGTGGCCAGTCACTTCCCATGCGCACACACAGGCGTTCCCAGTTGACCAGCAGCCCGCGGAGCTTGCGCTCCGCTCCGGTCAGACCGGGGGGCAACACCTCGTCAGTCACCGGAGTCGCGATCTCGAAAGCGCGCACAACCTCCGGAAAGCGAGTCACCTGTACGTTCGGCAACTCAACAATGGGAGCCTCGGCCGCTTCAACGGAGACTCCTGCTTCCCCTTGGTCGGATTCGACCACTCGCGCGAGAGTGAATCCCCCGTCAGGGAGTGCCACCTTCCGAATCCACGGGACGCCCCCGCCCCAGTCCGAGAACACTGGGCTTCCGAGTCGGCGCGCAAGCGCCAGAGACAGCTGGTCTTCCGGCGGTCGATGTTGCACGGTTTCCGACGCGTAGACCGTCAGCGACCACTGCAGGTCCCCTTCGAGGACCTCGTATTCGCATGAGACCGAAGCGTCCCAGTTCCTGTCCTCCAGCTCCGAGATGTCAGACACGTCAATATCGCCGATCTGCACGTCGAACGCCTCAGCCAGAACTTTCGGCAGTTTTTCCGGTACCGCATCGCCCACGGTGAGGAATGCATACATCATGCGTAATACTTCCTATACAGCGCTATCGCTTTTTCTACAGCCTGCGGGTTTTCCCTGAACTGGGGCGCCTTGCTGAACATCGTCTGGACCTTGCTCAGGTCACCATCGGCCCGCATGATGCTCTTCAAGGCAGAATACTCCACCCGGTCCATCTGGATGAACCCGGGGCCGTCGACGGGGAAAATTCGTCCGCTCGGCTCTACGGCATATCGCCTACCGTTCACTGTGTAGCGCTGGGACTCCGGGTCGAACTCTGCGCGTCCGGCCGCGATCTCTGAAATGTCATGGCGGACCTCCGCCTTCGTTTCGGGAAGGATGACGGTGTTCTCCTCCTTCGGGACACCGCCACGTATTCCGCTGAGGTCGTGCCGAGAGTTCGGATACAACAGGGTTTTCCCTCGAGCGGACCCCTTCACATCGTCAGAGGCCGGCCACTCATTCACAGGAGGCGGTTGCTGACCGGGGGGAGTTCCACCCTCGCGGCCCGCGGTGCCAGAGCCGTCACCGACCCCGGCAACAGACCCCCCCTCGCCACCACCGGTGGTTGTTTCTCCGTGCCCCCCTGATGCCACCGGCTCATGCGCTCCGGAAGCGCCGCCCTCCGTGGCGCCACCACCGGCATGGCCACCATTGCCGTGGCCGCTGCCATGGCTGCTTGGCGACTCATGGCTTGCGGAAGGGCCCGGCCCATGTTCGTGGGCGTTGCCGCCGGGCAGGTGGTCGTCGGCGTGGCCGCTGGGGGTGTGCTGCGGGGCGTGGCCGCCGGGCAGATGCTCGCCACCCGCGTGGCTCGTGGGGATGTGCTCGCCCCCCGCGTGGACCGTGGGGATGTGCTCGCCACCCGCGTGGACCGTGGGCGGGGTGTGGGTGTCGTCGGCGAGGTGGCCCGTCTCGGCGAGGTCGGTGTCGACGGTGTTGTGCAGGTGGAGGTGTTCCCCGGCGTGGGCTGCGCTGTCGGCGGCGGTGTGGGTGCCTGCGCCGAGCAGGGCCGGTTCCCTGGCCGGCGTGGGGGTGTGGGGGAGGTCCGAGCCTGCCGGACCTGTGCCGGTGGCCGGGGGGTCGAGTTCGTCGGCGTGGATGAGGATGTTGCCGTGGCCGTCGACGATGTGGCCGTCCGGGTGTCCGTAGACCTGCCCGGTGCCCTCGGGGGTGTGCAGCGGGTGCGCGCCGTCGTGGACGACCGGGACGTCGTCGGGGAGTTTGAAGCTGCCGCTGGGCAGCCTGGTCGCTCCCTCGGGAACGGGGGCGCCCTCGGGGAGGTGGAAGCTGCCGTCGGGGAGTTTCACGGTGCCCTTGGGCAGGGTGATCGCGTTCTGGGGGAGTTCAGGGATGTCGATCTTGCCCATGCCCTTCAGGGCCTTGGAGATGTCCCCGATCTTCGACAGACCCGCCCCGGCACCCTTGGCGACATACGTCATCGGATCGATGACCTTGCCCGCCTTCCCCGCCACCGACAACGC
>NZ_JBEYJA010000032.1:0-89639 GCF_040703815.1 Streptomyces sp. NPDC006743
GCCACCGCATCAGCGTCCTGTTCGCCATGCTCCGCGACGGCACCTTCTACGAACCCAGAACCCCACGCCTCGCTTGACGAAAGACATAGAGGCACCCCCCCCCGTGCGCCTGGCTCGTACGAGCTCCAGCCCTTCGTCGCTCCTCCTGGGCCGTACGGGATCAAGCTCCCAGTTGCAGTCCTTCGGCGGCCTCCTCCACCAGAGCCATGCCGAGCCTGCTGACGCGCACGGAGAACGGCGCTCCGGCCACCCGCAGCCCCGTGAAGCCGATCTCCCCGAGCGGCGCGGTCCGCACCGGCCGCAGGGTGACCGACCTGGCGGGGGCATCGGGCCGGATGCCCGCGAGCGAGGTCAGCAGCAGGACCGCGGCGGCGGCCGCCGTGGCCGAGGGACGGCAGGCCGCAGGATGCGGCACGGGTGCGCTGCCGTCCGTGCGCTGCTCTCCGGCGAACATCTCGGGCAGTCGGTGCCCGAAGGCCTGGGCCGCCGCCAGAACGCCCCGCAGGAGCGCGCCCGCCTCCTTCTCGTGTCCGGCGGCCGCCAGACCCGCTACGGCGACCGCCGTCTCCGCCACCCGCACCGCCCCGGCACGATGCCCGAAAGGGTTGAAGCCCGCCTCCTTGGCGGCCAGTCCCCGCAGTCCCCAGCCCGAGTCCATCGCAGGTCCGCCGAGCAACCGGGCGAGCTGCCCGGTCTGCGCCTCGTCGAGCAGTCCGGGCGCCTGCTCGCCACCGCCCGCCAGCCCCGTGTCGAGGAGATGCACGGCGGAAGCGTCGAGGTGGGTCAGAAGGCGCCCGTCGGGGGTCTTGCCCGCGGCGGGTCTGCCGCCGCTGGGGTCCTCGACCCAGAAACCGCTGCGGAACGCCGAACGCAGCTGCCCGGCCCACTGCCGCAGCTCGGCGGCGCCGGGCCGGCCGAACGCGTCGAGCAGATCGGCACCGAGCACTGCCGCTCGGTGGGCGTACGCCTGGATCTCGCAGCGCACGGGCCGTCCGGGCAGCGGGTCGCACAGGTACGTGCCCTCGCCCACGGCGGTGCGCAGCCAGGTCAGGCAGTCCGCGGCCGCGGGCAGCAGCTCCTCCGTCTCCTGTGCCGGAAGGCCCCATCGGCGGGCTTCCGCGAGGACCACGGGAAAGAGCAGGGTCGCCTCCGTGCCCGTGCACCCGGGCGGAAGGTGCGGGCCGGCGTCCCTGCGCGGACCGGGGATCATGCCGGACTGCGGCCCCGGGCCCGCCCGCTGGGTGCGGGCCAGCGTGCGCAGGGTGCTCGCGGCGAGCCGGGTGCCCAGGGGCAGCACCATGCGGGCGGCGACGAGCGCCTCGGCCGGGGCCAGACCGGAACGCCAGGGCGTGCCTGCCGCGAGGTGGAGGTCGGCGGGGTGTGTCGGGTCGCGCAGCAGGAGAGCATGCAGGTCGTCGATGCCGGCGCGCATCAGTTCCGCGACACCCGGGGTGTCTGCCCTGGCCCGCGCCGGTGCCAGTGGGCTCGTCGCCGCGCGGCCCGCTGCCCGCAGCGGGCCCGCGCCGTCCTGGCGTACCCGCAGTTCCACGCTCGTCGTGCCGCCTGGGGGCAGCTCGAACTCCCAGCGCAGCAGACCGGCGGAGGCGAGCGCTTCGGCGGGTGGCGGGTCCGCGGTGACCGACGCGCTCGTGGCCCCGCTGGACCAGCGCAGACCTGAGCCACGCACGCTCGCGGGCCGCTCGCCGCCCGCGCGGCCCCGGGCGATCTGGCCCAGGTCGGCGAGGTCCGTCCCGAGGGCCACCTCCACGGGGAGTCTCAAGGGGCGCAGCGACGTGCTGCGCAAGGTGATCCGCTCCGTGCCGTCCGCGTCGCGCACGCGTTCCACGAGTACGTCGGGATCGGGCCCGGTGCCCGGTGAAGCGCGCAGGACGCCCACGAAGCGGGCCCGGTCCGCGGCGGTCATCAGTGCCTGGACGGCGAGCGGTTCGCGACCGGCGACCCGGACCTGGCAGCGGGAGAGCAGGCGCCTGCCGGCGCGGTAGAAGCCCTCCAGGCCGCGACCGGTCAGCTGCCCCTGGGCGGTCGAGATCGCCAGCCCGGGGAGGGCGACGCAGATCAGGGCGTCGTGGGTGGGAGGCAGCTCGGAGGAAGGGCGGGGGGCCGGCTGCCGCGCCGCGCCCCGGGAGCCGCCGCGGACGGGCGCGGCGACGCGCGCGGGCGGAGGAGCGGGAACGGACGGGACAAGGCGTGCCTCCCGGACCGTCGTCCCGCGCCACGCCGGCCCGGCCGCCCACGTCTCGGAAGGGAGCACGGCCCCGGTGGGGGCGTCGCCGGTGGGGCAGGGCGGCGTCTGCTGGTGCATGGGACGGCTTCCTCTGCGCTCTGTGGGCCCCGGGCGGGCGGGGCGCCTGGCGTCGGCCCGCAGGGGGCCCGGGAACGGCGGCGGGGTGGCCCGGCCGGGCGCTCCGCCACTCAGGTGAACGCCGGGGAGCCGTCCCGGGTCACGCCCGCGACGGGGGAAGCCGACCGAATGGCGGCTGGGCGGAACCCACCGGCCGACGGGGCCGCCGACGGCCGGCCGCCGATCCTCGTCCTGCGCGAGGCGTGCCGCGCTTTCTGCCGGCGGCAGCGTTCCGGCCGACGAGAGCCGGACCACGCTGCGCCGTCCGCCACCCCGTCCTCCCGCGCCCGTGGGCCGATCGCCCGGTTCACTGTCGCCCGTAGGCCCGTGGCCTGGCTGATCCTGCGGAGCCGACCGACCGTCCAGGCCCGGCTCCCCGCACGTGGCGGGCTTCCCGTGCGCGCCCGGCCGCTTCCGCTCGTCCCGCCTCCCGTGCCGGCCCCGCCCCTCGCGCTCGCCGAGTCTGCCAGGCGGGCCGGAGAGCCGGTGACCGGGCCGGTGACCGGCCGGTTTCCCCTGGGCCGCCGGGCAGGGCTTGAACCACCGCCTCTGGATCGACCGGAGCGGGTTCATACGCCGTCCTCGGGCCTGCCGGCGCGGGGCTTGCCGGTCGGCCGGCATCCGCGGCGGTGGTGTACGTCCCCCTTGGTCCGGGATCCGGCGCGCGGGCGGGTGCGTCCAGGTGACCTGGAGGCCCCGGGGCGCGGGTGACCGCTGTCGGTGCGGGAGGTGGCCGGGCGAGGGCCGTCCGCGCCGCCACCGTCCGGGACGGGTGCGCCGCCTCGCAGTCGGCGCCGACGCCCCGAGGACTCGCCCTTCACCGCCGGTGAGTGACTGCTGTCACCGGCGGTCACCAGCGGCCGCGCCGGGCCTTCCACGGTTTCTGCCCCTTCCGCGTTCTCCGCCTTCGGCACCCCGCCCGCGTCCACGGGGGATTTCGCCTCCCCCACTTCTTCCGCCTCCCCCACGTCTTCCGTCTCACCCGCCCCTTCCGCTGCCGCGTCCGCGACGGCCGCGTCCCGCGGGGCCATGGCGTCCGCTCCCTCCGCGTCCGCGACAGACACTGCCTGCGCAACCGTGTCCCGTCCCGCAGCCGCCTCTTGTCCGGCGTCCTCGCCCGCGCCGAGCGTTTCGGCGTCCGCCGACCACTCCCGTCCCACCCGTTCCGCACGCAGGCAGCGGCGGACCGATTCCGGGTCCAGTTCCTCGTTGCAGGCCTGGTGCAGCAGGCGGGCGAAGAGGTAGTCGGGGTCCGCGCCGAGCGCCATGGCGAGGGCTTCGCGAGCCTCCAGGTCGTCGCCCAGGGACCAGGCGACCCAGCCGGCGAGTGTCAGCGGCGCGGCCGCGTGCTCCCCGTAGGTTCCGACACAGCGGCGGGCCAGCGCCCGCCACAGACGGAGCGCCGGAGCCGCTTCCTCCCCTTCCATCCACTCGGCCGCCCGGTCGCGCGTCGTCCGGTCCTGCAGGCCGAGGATCAGGAAGGCCGCTTCCTCGTCCTCCAGCAGTCGGTCGTCGCGCAGGTCGGAGGGGAGCGCACCGGCGATGCCGGGCGCCTCGGCGAACCGCCACAGGACACGCTCGGCCAGGTCGAGGGTCTCCTCGGCCACCGCGACACGGCTCGCCTCGTCGAGGATCCTGGGCACCAGGGCCCTGCCCGCCTTGTCCAGCGCGGTCTCCTGCGCCCGTGCGGCAGGGGTCTCCCAGGGAAGCAGCCTGGCCCGCAGCTCGCGCAGGCTGCCGCGCACCTGGATGCCCGCGTACGTCGCCGCGGCGGCCAGGACCGATGTGCCGGGCAGTCCCATGGGCCATCCCTCGTCGGGGCAGCACCCGTCGGTCGGACAGCAGTAGGACCAGAAGCGGCCCCCTGAGATGCACAGGGCCTCGATCACGGGGACATCGAGGCGGCCGCACTCCGTGCGCAGTTTCTGCGCCAGCGGCTGCAACCGTCGTACGACGTCGGGCGGCGACTCACCGCTCGCGGGCTCCTGGCAGAGGAAGGCGACCATCTGCTCCGGTTTGGCGCCTCGGCGCTCGCTGCCCGTGATCAGGCCGTGGGCCAGTTGCCGGGCCGCCGACGGCCAGTCGCCCCGGCTCGGCGGAATACCGAGCCTGGCTCGGCCGCCGAACCGGCCCCGGCCGTCCTTGTCGTGCAGGGCGACCAGAACGATGCTGTCGTCCGGCCGGTAGCCGAGCAGATACGGGAGGGCATCGGCCAGCTCGGCCGGAGTACGCAGGGTGACCTGGTGTTCGGGGCCCGGTCCGTCGTAGGTGATGTGGCCGTTTCCGAAGGGTCCGGTCGTTTCGCTGTGGTTCGTCATGCGGCGACGATCTCGCGGAATTGAATCTTCCGGTTTTGCCTGTGGATAACTGCCCTGTGGACAAGTCCGACCAGCGTCACGTCGGCACAAGCCCGGCCGCGGCCCAGGTCCGCGGCCCCGCCGCTCCGGACAGCCCCTGCCTCGTCCGGCCGTCTCCCAGCCCCGGCGGCCTCCCGCTCTCTCCGGTGACCGGCGCCGTCCCGCTGTCTCCGATTGTCAGTGCCGTCCTGTTGTATGGGACGCATGGAGCACACGAGCAACGCGGAACTCCGGGCGGCGGCCGACGCGGTCCTCGCCCGCCTCGTCGGCGACGGCACGGGCACGGCCCGGTTGCGCGAGGACCAGTGGCGGGCGATCGAGGCGCTGGTCGCCGAGGGGCGCCGGGCGCTGGTCGTCCAGCGCACCGGCTGGGGCAAGTCCGCGGTGTACTTCGTGGCCACCTCTCTGCTCCGGGCGCGCGGAAGCGGCCCCACGGTGATCGTCTCCCCGCTGCTGGCGCTGATGCGCAACCAGGTCGAGGCCGCCGCCCGCGCCGGCATCCACGCCCGTACGATCAACTCCGCGAACCCGGAGGAATGGGACACCATCCAGGCGGAGGTCGCACAGGGCGCGGTCGACGTCCTGCTGGTCAGCCCGGAGCGGCTCAACAACCCCGACTTCCGGGACCAGGTCCTGCCGAAGCTCGCCGCCGCCACCGGTCTGCTCGTCGTGGACGAGGCCCACTGCATCTCGGACTGGGGGCACGACTTCCGCCCGGACTACCGGCGGCTTCGGACCATGCTCGGTGAACTCCCGGCGGGTGTCCCGGTGCTGGCCACCACCGCCACCGCCAACGCCCGCGTGACCGCCGACGTCGCCGAGCAGCTGGGGACGGGTGACGCCTCGGGCACGCTGGTGCTCCGCGGGCCCCTGGACCGGGAGAGCCTCAGCATGGGCGTGCTGCGGCTGCCGGACGCCGCACACCGGATGGCCTGGCTGGCGGACCACCTCGACGAGCTGCCCGGCTCCGGGATCGTCTACACGCTCACCGTGGCCGCCGCCGAGGAGGTCACCGCCTTCCTGCGGCACCGCGGGCACGCCGTCGCGTCGTACACCGGCAAGACGGAGAACGCCGACCGGCAGCAGGCCGAGGAGGATCTGCTGGCGAACAAGGTCAAGGCACTGGTGGCCACCTCGGCCCTCGGTATGGGATTCGACAAGCCGGACCTGGGCTTCGTCGTGCACCTCGGTTCCCCGTCGTCGCCGATCGCCTACTACCAGCAGGTGGGCCGGGCCGGCCGCGGTGTCGAGCACGCGGAAGTGCTTCTCCTGCCCGGCAAGGAGGACGAGGCGATCTGGGAGTACTTCGCGTCGCTCGCCTTCCCCTCCGAGGAGCTGGTGCGCAGGACCCTCGACGTGCTCGCCCACGCCCCGGGACCGATGTCGCTGCCGGCTCTGGAGCCGCTGGTCGAGCTGCGCCGTTCGCGCCTGGAGGCCATGCTCAAGGTGCTCGACGTGGACGGGGCGGTCAAGCGGGTCAAGGGCGGATGGATCTCGACGGGGCTGCCGTGGACCTATGACGCGGAGCGCTATGACTGGGTCGCGCGGCAACGGGCGGCCGAACAGCAGTCGATGCGCGAGTACGCGGCGACGACGGGCTGCCGGATGGAGTTCCTGCAGCGCCGGCTGGACGACGAGACCGCCAGGCCGTGCGGCCGCTGCGACAACTGCGCGGGGGCCCGGTTCACCGCCGACACCTCGGCCTCGGCGCTGGACGCCGCGCGCGTGGACCTGGGCCGGGCCGGGGTGGAGGTGGAACCGCGGCGCATGTGGCCGACCGGCCTCGCGGCGATCGGTGTCGCCCTCAAGGGGCGCATCCCGCCCGCCGAGCAGGCCTCCGAAGGGCGGGCCCTGGGGCGTCTGTCGGACATCGGCTGGGGCAACCGGTTGCGGCCCATGCTCGCACCCCACGCGCCGGACGGCCCCCTGCCCGAGGACGTGGCCCGGGCCGTGGTGGGGGTGCTGGCCGACTGGGCGAAGGCACCGGGTGGCTGGGCCACGGGCGCGGCGGACGCGCAGCCGCGCCCGGCCGGTGTCGTCACCGTCGCCTCGCGCACCCGCCCCCGGCTCGTCCAGTCCCTGGGCGCGCACATCTCCCAGGTCGGCCGGCTGCCGCTGCTGGGCACGGTCGAATACGCCGGGGACGCGCGTCCCGTGTCCCGCAGCAACAGTGCGCAGCGGCTCAAGGCCCTCGACGGTGCGCTCACCGTGCCGCCCTCGCTGGCCGCGGCACTCGTCGAGTGTCCGGGGCCGGTGCTCCTGGTGGACGACTGCACCGAGACCGGCTGGACCCTCGCGGTCGCCGCCCGGCTGCTGAGGAAGGCGGGGGCCCAGGGAGTGCTGCCTCTGGTGCTGGCCGTCCAGGGCTGAGCGCACCCCGGCTGCGGCAGCCGGGCGACGGCCGCACCCGTCCGGCGGCCGGGTCCGGGTGCCGGGTCATGCTTCTCACGGTCCGTGGCGCGTGTGTGCCCGCAAGGCGCGGTACATGCTCCCCACCGGCGGTGGAGGCGTGACCGGCCGTGCACTTCCAGGCGTCGCGAGGCCGGTCGCTGGGTAGGGATATAAGGCACGGGTCAGCCGATAACGGTCGGTGACCCCAATTGCTCGTTGCCGCAACCCAGTTCGACAGGAAGAATTGAAGTCCGCTCCCCGCGCGGCCCCGGCCCGGTCCGGTAGGGCTCCGCCGCGGTGTGCACTCCCCTGAATCCGACCCCGCCCGCAGTATGGGCGCGTAGCCGAAGGGAGGAACGTGACCTTCGGATTCGCTCCGTCCTCGGCGGCCTCGTTGTCGACGACCGCCGCCTCGGCCCATCGTGTGCTCGAACCCGCGGAGTGGGCCGCCGCGGGCATTCCCCTGCTGCGCAACCCCCGGGAAGTCGTCAGCGGACTGCACTCCCGGCACCGTCCGGGGCCGGCCACCGCCGTGGTCGCGGTCCTCGATCCGGACGAGCGGCTACGGGCGAGCGCGTCGTTCATCCGCCGCCCCTCGCCCGCCGACGGCTGGATGTTCCGCAACGCGCTGCTCGCCCAGTTGCGCCGCGTCGTACCGCACGATCTGCGGCGCCGTACCCCGGTACGCACCGCGGTGCTGCTTAACTGCCGCGAGGGCGACGGGCGTTGGACGGAGGAGGACGGCGCGTGGATGTGGGGACTGCGTGACGCGTGCACCTTGCACGGGCTGCGCTGCGGGGCGTACATCACGCTGACCAGGGACGGGTGGCAGGTCCTCGGTGAGGGGCGAGGCGGCCGCAGACCGAGCGCCGTCTCGACGCCCGAAGCCCTCGGCACGGCGGAGGCACCGCCGCCGTCACCTCGTACCGGAGGCGCGGCCTCCGAGGTACTGCGCCGCGCAGCGGCCCGCTGACGCCGACGCCGAACCCCGGCACCACCGTTCCGCGCCGCCCGGCGTGCACGGACGTCCGCGACGGCGACCAGCCCGCGCCCGCCCCGCACTGCGTCGTCCCCTGCGCGCGGGCGCAAAAGACCGATGCCGCCGGGCAGGACGGCCGGGCACTCCCGGACCGCCCTCCATGCCGAAACAGCCGCCGCGCGGTGCTCCGCGACGACGGCTGTCACCCCCGGTGCCGGACGGGCAGGGGTCCCGGCCGAGCTGCCGGGAACCCCTCAGACGCCTGCGCCCAGTACCGAGTTGATCTGCTGCGGGTCACCGCAGACGATCAGCAGCGCTCCGGCCCGGGTGTGGGCCAGCGGCAGGGCGGCGGCGACGGCGTCGCCGGTGCCGCCGTTGACGGCGACCACGACCACCGGCCGGGAGGCGGCACGCGAGATTCCGGCGGCGTCCGTGTAGAAGACGTCGTCGCCCGCGTCGTGCTGCGCCCAGTAGGACGGTTCACCGAAGGACAACTCGTGGGCGGCCCAGGGGTGCGGGTCGCCGGTGGTGATCACCAGCACCTCCCCGGGGGCACGACCCGACTCCAGGAGCAGGTCGACCGCTTCCTCGGCGGCGTCGAGGGCACCCTCGGCCGAGGCGGGGATCAGCTGGATCTGCGGAGCCGCCGAGGCGGCAGGGACAGCCGGACCCGAAGGGGCGGGCTTCGTCGCGGCGACGTCCCGCGGCGTACGCTGCGCCGGCGGCGCGGGCCGCACGGGGCCGGGACGACCGGGACGCGACGGAGCCGCGGGACGGGGGCCGGGTACGGGACGGGGGGTCGGCGCGGTGCGGCCGGTGGCCGGAGTGGCGCGGGGACCCTGGGCACTCTCGTGAATCTGAGGCTCCTCGGGAATGAGAGGCATGAGCTGATATTTATCAAACGTTGGTACGGCCCGCGTGAGCGGGGGGCACATCCGGGCAAGCGGCCCCGTCAGAAGTCGAAGCCGAGCTGGCCCTCGATCTGCGGAACGTTTCCCTCCAGCCAGACCCGGGCCTTCTTGAGGTGCTGCCAGCGCGGCAGCGCATCAAGATACGCCCACGACAGCCGGTGGTACGGGGTGGGCCCCCGCTCCTCCAGCGCGGCCTTGTGCACAGGCGACGGATAACCGGCGTTGGCCGCAAATCCGAAGTCTGCATGGTCGGCGCCCAGTTCGGCCATCATTTTGTCGCGGTGCACCTTGGCGATCACCGAGGCCGCCGCGACGGCCACGCACGACCGGTCACCCTTGATGACCGTACGAACCCGCCAGGGAGTGCCGAGGTAGTCGTGCTTGCCGTCGAGGATGACCGCGTCGGGACGGACGGGGAGTCCTTCCAGGGCGCGCACGGCGGCGAGCCGCAGCGCCGCCGTCATCCCCAGCTCGTCGATCTCCTCCGGTGCGGCGTGCCCGAGGGCGTACGCCGTCACCCACTTCTCCAGTTCCACGGCGAGTTCCGTGCGCCGCTTGACGGTGAGCAGCTTGGAGTCGGTGAGCCCCAGGGGAGGCCGGCGCAGTCCGGTGACCGCGGCGCAGACGGTGACGGGACCGGCCCACGCACCCCGCCCCACCTCGTCGACACCTGCGATGACCTTGGCTCCGGTCGTTGCGCGAAGGGAGCGCTCGACGGTGTGAGTGGGTGGTTCGTACGGCATGGCGCCCTTAGCGTACGCCGCCCTGATCCCGATGCGACACCCCGGTTTCCCCCCGCGGTCACAGCGCTGCCGCAGACCCGGTGGTCCGGGTCGCTGCCTTCGCTCATGCACACCTTCGCGCGCGATCCTGCGCAGCTGGTACGGCAGCGAGGGGACCGGGCGTCGGCCGCGCAACTGACCCTTCACCGGCCCGCTCCGGCGTCATTGCGGCACCGTGCGTGACCGATCCCCCTGGAGGAAACGGCTCCGCGGATCCGCTCCACAGGGCTCGGGTCGCATTCGTGAATCGCGCAGCGAAGGGTGTGGGACGCGGCACGGAGCAGAGCTGTCCCGGGGACCCGCCGGGCACAGCGGGCGCGGAAGCGGGTCAGGCCTGGACGGGCAGCCAGTCGGGCAGCGCCTCCGTGGAGCGCACCCATTCGGCGGGCGGACTGCCCGCCTCGCCCCCGGCGAGCACCCCGCCGACGATGGCGCAGGTGGTGTCCACGTCGCCGCCGGCCTGGGCCGTCCTCCAGAAGGCCTCCTCGAAGTCGCCGAGGCACCGGGCGGCCGACCAGAGCGCGAAGGGCACCGTGTCGTGGGCCGTCGTCCGCCGGCCGCAGCCGAGGACGGCCGCGACCGTGCTCGCGTCGCTGTAGTCGAGCATGTCGCGGGCGCGGCGCAGCCCGGCGCCGACGGCGCTGCGGGCGGGCACCAGGGCGATGACGCCGTCCAGGAGCGCTTCGGGGCGCGGCGGCCCGTCAGGGGCCGCAGCGAGGGCGGCGGCCACGGCGACCGCCATGGCGCCCACGACGGCCTCACGGTGCTGATGGGTCGGGTACGCCGAGATCTCGGCCTGGTGGGTGGCCTGCTCGGGATCGTCCGCGTACCAGGCGCCCAAGGGGGCGATCCGCATCGCGGCGCCGTTGCCCCAGGAGCCCTGTCCGTTGAAGAGGGCCGCGGCCAGTTCCCGCCAGTCCCCGCCCTCCCGGACGAGACGCAGCAGGCGGTTCACCGCGGGACCGTACCCCCGGTCGAAGTCGTGGTGGCGGGCGAAGGAGCCGGCCAGGGCGTCCTGGTCGATGCGGTGGTGGGCGACGAGGACGGCCACCACGGAGCAGGCCATCTCGGTGTCGTCGGTCCACTGCCACGGGCCGGGCGGCAGCTCACGGCGGTGAAGGAGGGGGTAGTTCGCCGGCACGAAGAACTGCGAGCCCAGCGCGTCCCCGACCGAGAGTCCGCGCGTGCTGGCCAGGGCGCGCTCCAGGCGCCCGCCGGGAGAGGAGTCTGAGGTCATCGCTCGCCACTCTATCCAGTGATCCCGTACGGTTCCGGGTCCCGCCACCGCGCGAACGGCCGGTCCATGGCGTACCTGCCGTCGTCACCGAGAACGAGCATCCGCATCTCGGCGTTCCCCGGATTCGACAGCGCCTCGAATTCCGCGACGGTCCAGTGGAACCACCGCATGCAGAACAGGCGCATCGCCAGGCCGTGGGTCACGAGGAGGACGTTGGGCGGGTGGTCGGGGGCCTCGAAGCTGCGGAAGAGGCTCTCCAGGAAGCCGCCGACCCGGTCGTAGACGTCGGCGCCGGACTCGCCCTGGGCGAAGCGGTAGAAGAAGTGGCCGTAGGCGTCCCGGTAGGCCTTCTGGAGGCGTACGTCGTCGCGGTCCTGCCAGTTTCCCCAGTCCTGCTCGCGCAGCCGCGGCTCCTCGCGCACCCGGATGAGGCCGGGGTCGAGGTGGAAGGCATGGAGGGTCTCGTGGGTGCGGCGGTAGGGGGAGACGTACACGCTCACGCGTTCGCGTCCGAACAGTTCGCGCAGTTCCTTGCCGGTGTCCTCGGCCTGCTGCCTGCCCCGCTCGGTGAGCGCCAGCGCGTGGTCGGGCTCGCGCTCGTAGACGGAGTCATCGACATTGCCCGTCGACTCGCCGTGCCGGACAAGAACGATGCGCCGTGGTCGTGCCATGCCAAAACACTAGATCGGGCGACGGCCGTTCGGAGAATCGAGCGGCCCTCGTACGGTGTAGGTCACATGTCCGGGCTCATGACCCGTACGGTTCGCGTCCGCGCTCCCGGGCGGGTCGGGTCACACGGTCCAGGTGGGCTCCAGGTCCACGACGGCGCCCGTCATGGCCGCCACATCGGCCTCCGTCTGGGCACGCAGCGCCAGTCGCTCGACACGCTCGGTGCGGTACTTCCCGTGCTCGGCGGAGGACTGCCACATGGACAGGACGAGGAATTCGCTGCCCGGCGCCTCACCGAACAGGCCCCGGACCATGCCGGGCGAGCCGGCCATCGCCGGGTTCCACACCTTCTCCTGCATCAGGGTGAAGTGCTCGGCGCGCTCCTCATGGACCCTGCAGAGCGCGACGCGGACCAGGTCGGCGTCCGTGAAGCGCGGCTGGAACCCCGTCTTCACGTCGAATCTGTGATCGAAAAGCCGGACCTGCGCGTCCTTGAACGTTCCGGCCTGGGCGGCCGCCAGCCGGTCGTGGGAGCGGGCCATGAACGAGTCGTAGAAGGCGCGGCTCTCCCAGAAGGCGAAGACGTGGGCCACCCCGTCCCGTCCCCGGCTCCAGCCACCCCCCTGCCCCCGAAACCCCGGCTCTCCCAGAAGCCCCGCCCACTTCCGCTGCCCCCGCTCGAAGCCCCGGCGGTCCACCACGGTGCAGCGAATCCACTTGACCAGCACCGCGCCATCGTACGGCCCTGGGGCGTGGCGCCGGTCACTCTCCCGAAGACAGCGCCCGCACGGGCGCACCGATCGGCATGGCACGATGGACAACAAACGTTCGCACGCCGGAAGTTGGGCAGGCGGCGCGCCGGAACGGGGCAACGGGAGCACGGGGAAGGGGGAGTCCGGTGAGCGGGCTCAGCAAGGGAATCCGCAAGATCGAGGTGGCGCTCAAGTGGGATCCCAGTCCGGCGGGGCAGCCGCCCACGGACCTGGACATCGTGGCCGGCACCTACCTGGCGGACGATCCGTACGGCGCGGCCGACTATCTGGTGCACTTCGACAGCCGCTCCCCCGACGGCACGATCTACCTCAACCGGGACAGCACCGACGGCAAAGGCTTCGGCTGGGACGAGGTCATGACCCTGGAGCTCGAGCGGCTGTCCGAGCGGTACGCGCGCGTGGTCGTCGGCGTGGTCATCCAGCAGCGTTCCGCCCCGCGCACGTTCTCCGGGGTACTCGACGCGGGGCTGCGCATCCGGGAGGGCTACACCGTGCTCGCCGAGGACGACTTCGGCGGCGTCCCGTCGGCGACGGCGGCCGCCGTGGCCGAGTTCGCCCGCGACGGCTCCGGAAGCTGGCAGTTCCGCCCGGGCGTCCTCGGTTTCGAGGACGACCCGGCGGAGTTCACCCGGACCATGGGCGCCGTGCATCGGCGCTGATCGGCCGGTGGGACGGGTAAGGGGCGTCGGCCATGGCCGACGCCCCTTACTTCATCACATGCCCGTCAGATCAGCTGCAGCCGCTGGTCGAGCCGCAGCCCTCGCAGATGTAGCAGGAACCGGCGCGCTGCATCTTGGTGCCGCAGGAGAAGCAGAGCGGGGCGTCGGCCTGGATGCCCAGCTGCATCTCGACCAGCTCGGCGCTGGTGTGCGCCTCCTTCGGGGCGGGTGCGGCCGCCTCGGCCTCGGCCTTCGGCGTGGCGACGGCCTTCAGGTCGGTCTGGCGGGGCGCCGACTGGGCGAGCCCCTCGACGTCGACCTCCTCGTCGATCGGCTCGTAGGAGCCGGTCTCCAGGTGGCGCTGACGCTCCTCGGCGGAGTGGATGCCGAGCGCGGAGCGCGTCTCGAAGGGCAGGAAGTCCAGCGCCAGACGGCGGAAGATGTAGTCGACGATCGACTGGGCCATCCGCACGTCCGGGTCGTCGGTCATGCCGGCCGGCTCGAAGCGCATGTTGGTGAACTTCGAGACGTACGTCTCCAGCGGCACGCCGTACTGGAGGCCGACGGAGACCGCGATGGAGAAGGCGTCCATCATGCCCGCCAGGGTCGAGCCCTGCTTGGACATCTTCAGGAAGACCTCGCCGAGACCGTCGTCCGGGTAGGAGTTGGCGGTCATGTAGCCCTCGGCGCCGCCGACGGTGAAGGAGGTGGTGATGCCGGGACGGCCCTTCGGGAGACGCTTGCGGACCGGGCGGTACTCGACGACCTTCTCGACCTTCGGCTGCTTCTCCTCGGCGGCCTCGGGCTTCTTGTCGGAGTCCTTGGTCTTGGCGGAGAGCGGCTGGCCGACCTTGCAGTTGTCGCGGTAGATCGCCAGCGCCTTGACGCCCAGCTTCCAGGCCTCGAAGTAGATCTCCTCGACCTCCTCGACGGTCGCCGACTCCGGCATGTTGACCGTCTTGGAGATGGCGCCGGAGATCCACGGCTGGATCGCGGCCATCATGCGGACGTGGCCCATCGGGGAGATGGCGCGCTCGCCCATGGCGCAGTCGAACACCTCGTAGTGCTCCTGCTTGAGACCGGGGGCGTCGATCACATTGCCGTGCTCGGCGATGTGGGCGACGATCGCCTCGATCTGCTCCTCCTGGTAGCCCAGGCGGCGCAGGGCCTGCGGGACGGTGCCGTTGACGATCTGCATCGAGCCGCCGCCGACCAGCTTCTTGAACTTGACCAGCGCGAGGTCGGGCTCGACACCGGTGGTGTCGCAGGACATCGCGAGGCCGATGGTGCCGGTCGGGGCGAGGACGGACGCCTGGGAGTTACGGAAACCGTTCTTCTCACCGAGGCGCAGCACGTCCTGCCAGGCCTCCGTGGCGGCGGCCCACACCGGGGTGTCCAGGTCGTCCATGCGCACGGCGGTGGCGTTGGCGTCGGCGTGCTGCTTCATGACGCGCTGGTGCGGCTGTGCGTTGCGGGCGTAGCCGTCGTACGGTCCGACGACCGCGGCCAGCTCGGCGGAGCGCTTGTAGGCGGTGCCGGTCATCAGGGAGGTGATGGCACCGGCCAGCGCGCGGCCGCCGTCGGAGTCGTAGGCGTGGCCGGTCGCCATCAGCAGGGCGCCGAGGTTGGCGTAGCCGATGCCGAGCTGGCGGAAGGCGCGGGTGTTCTCGCCGATCTTCTGGGTCGGGAAGTCCGCGAAGCAGATCGAGATGTCCATCGCGGTGATGACCAGCTCGACGACCTTGGCGAAGCGCTCGGACTGGAAGGACTGGTTGCCCTTGCCGTCGTCCTTGAGGAACTTCATCAGGTTCAGCGAGGCGAGGTTGCAGGACGTGTTGTCCAGGTGCATGTACTCGCTGCAGGGGTTCGAGCCGTTGATCCGGCCGGACTCCGGGCAGGTGTGCCAGTGGTTGATCGTGTCGTCGTACTGGATGCCCGGGTCGGCGCAGGCCCAGGCGGCCTCGGCCATCTTGCGGAAGAGGGACTTGGCCTCCACCTCCTCGATGACCTCGCCGGTCATCCGGGCGCGCAGACCGAACTTGCCGCCCTGCTCGACCGCCTTCATGAACTCGTCGTTCACCCGGACGGAGTTGTTGGCGTTCTGGTACTGGACGGACGTGATGTCGTCGCCGCCCAGGTCCATGTCGAAGCCCGCGTCGCGCAGGGCGCGGATCTTCTCCTCCTCCTTGACCTTCGTCTCGATGAAGTCCTCCACGTCGGGGTGGTCGACGTCGAGGATGACCATCTTGGCGGCGCGGCGGGTGGCACCACCGGACTTGATGGTGCCGGCGGAGGCGTCGGCGCCGCGCATGAAGGAGACGGGGCCGGAGGCGTTGCCGCCGGAGGAGAGCAGCTCCTTGGAGGAACGGATCCGGGAGAGGTTCAGGCCGGCGCCGGAGCCGCCCTTGAAGATCATGCCCTCTTCCTTGTACCAGTCGAGGATCGACTCCATGGAGTCGTCGACGGACAGGATGAAGCAGGCCGAGACCTGCTGGGGCTGCGGGGTGCCCACGTTGAACCAGACGGGGCTGTTGAAGCTGAAGATCTGGTGCAGGAGGGCGTACGCCAGCTCGTGCTCGAAGATCTCGGCGTCGGCGGGCGAGGCGAAGTACTTGTAGTCCTCACCGGCCTTCCGGTACGTCTTCACGATGCGGTCGATCAGCTGCTTCAGGCTGGTCTCGCGCTGCGGGGTGCCGACGGCACCGCGGAAGTACTTGCTGGTGACGATGTTGACCGCGTTCACCGACCAGAAGTCGGGGAACTCGACGCCACGCTGCTCGAAGTTGACCGAGCCGTCGCGCCAGTTGGTCATGACGACGTCACGGCGCTCCCAGCTCACCTCGTCGTACGGGTGTACGCCGGGGGTGGTGTGGATGCGCTCGATGTGCAGCCCCTTGTTCCCAGCCTTGCCGCCCTTGGCGCGGGAACCTCGTGCCGGACCGCTCGCCGTCTCTGTCATGCCGCCTCCCTGATACGGGCGAAAACGCCCTGAAGTGCCCCGATGTTCCGGGACACGATGTTCTGTCTGGTGCTGCGGGCACCCCTGTCGCTGCCGCCCGCAACCGTCTTCCTCGCCGCCGCACAGCCGGACCCGGACCCGCGGTCCGGACCGGCCCGCCGATCAGTCGGCGGCGCGTGCGGGCAGGGGGACCTCAGCCGTCCCGCCGCGCCCGCGATCGTCTTCCTGGCTCCCCGTGACGGCGCCGTCGCCGTCCTCCTCCTGCGCGCCGGGGCGTCGCGTTCCTTCCCTCAGCTCCGCGATGGCGGCCTCGAAGTCCTCGAGCGAGTCGAACGCCCGGTACACGGACGCGAACCGCAGGTAGGCGACGAGGTCCAGCTCCCGCAGGGGGCCGAGTATGGCGAGCCCCACCTCGTGAGCGGCCACCTCGGCGCTCCCGCTGGCCCGCACCGCTTCCTCGACCCGCTGCCCCAGCTGGGCCAGCGCGTCCTCCGTGACAGGCCGCCCCTGGCACGCCTTGCGCACGCCGTTGATGACCTTGGTGCGGCTGAAGGGCTCGGTGACTCCGGACCGCTTGACCACCATGAGCGAACACGTCTCGACGGTCGTGAACCGGCGAGAGCAGTCAGGGCACTGGCGGCGCCTGCGGATCGACGTGCCGTCGTCCGTCGTACGACTGTCGACGACACGGCTGTCGGGGTGCCTGCAGAAGGGGCAGTGCATGGACTCCAACCCTCCTCACAGCAGACTCAATGGCTACGCAGGACCTCATGGGCCCCGCCGAAGCAGCCCCAAGCATAGGCGATGCCGGGAGGACCGAAGACCCGGGGGAACACAACTTGTGGGCTGCTGTAGCTATCCAACCACTAGATGTAGGGATTGGCCGGTACGTGCCCCACGGGGCAGGCGTGTCGCGGAAGGACGGCCCCGGCCCGTGGAGCCGCCCCGGGCCCGCGCGGCGGAGGAAGACACGCCGACGCCCGCCGGCACCGCCCGAGGGCGTACGGAGATACCGTGAACGCGGCACGGAGGACGCGTAGGACTGTCCGGCAGATGAGCGACCGGCACCCTGTCGACGGGCCGCCGGATGGCAGACTGGGGCAGCGGTCCGAAGGGGCCGCACCCCGGCGGTGAAGAGTACAGCAATGGACCCTTTTGCCTGCCGGGAGCCGCGCCACCTATACACCCAGACACATGATCAAGCCAGACCATTCGCGGTTTTTCACTCGAACGTGTGTTTGGCGCAACCTTTCGAAAGCAACTACCGTTGTGCCGGAGGGAGACCATCGAGAGGGGCCGACGTGACCACCACCGCAGACAGTGCCACCATCACTGCCCAGGACCGCCCCCAGGGCCGACTCGAGCCGGTGCATGCGATGAACGAAGCCGCGAACCCCGAGGGACACAAGCGCTCCCTGCCGGGGCGACCTCCAGGCATCCGGGCCGACAGCTCGGGCCTCACCGATCGCCAGCGCCGGGTGATCGAAGTCATCAGGGACTCGGTGCAGCGGCGGGGCTACCCGCCGTCCATGCGCGAGATCGGCCAGGCCGTGGGGCTGTCCAGCACCTCGTCGGTGGCCCACCAGCTGATGGCGCTGGAGCGCAAGGGCTTCTTGCGTCGCGACCCGCACCGCCCGCGCGCGTACGAGGTCCGCGGCTCCGACCAGGCCGCGACGCTGCAGCCCACGGACACCGTGGGCAAGCCGGCCGCGTCCTACGTCCCGCTCGTCGGGCGGATCGCCGCCGGCGGCCCGATCCTCGCCGAGGAGTCCGTCGAGGACGTCTTCCCGCTCCCCCGGCAGCTGGTCGGCGACGGTGAGCTGTTCGTCCTCAAGGTCGTCGGCGACTCGATGATCGAGGCCGCGATCTGCGACGGCGACTGGGTGACCGTCCGCCGCCAGCAGGTCGCCGAGAACGGCGACATCGTGGCCGCCATGATCGACGGAGAGGCCACGGTCAAGCGCTTCAAGCGCGAGGACGGCCACGTCTGGCTGCTCCCGCACAACGCGGCGTACGAGCCCATCCCCGGTGACGACGCGACCATTCTCGGCAAGGTGGTCGCAGTCCTGCGGCGCGTCTGAGACCAGCGCCGGACGGGCCCACCGACCCGCCCCTGACCGGGCCCCGGAACCCCTGCGCCGGTTCCGGGGCCCTGTGCTGTCCGGCCACCGACAGCCCGCGGCCCCTGGCCCGCATGCCGGCTCCGGGCCGGCTTGGCTCGAGGGCCACGCGCACGACCCCAGGACAGGTGCGGACAGACGTGGACCCGTCGCGGGGTAGCCTGAGCGGCGCCGGGCGCCGCTCAGGCTACCCCGCGATCACTCCCCGACCTGCTCGCCCTCCGCCTGCCGCGCCGCCGCGTCGATGGCCGCGAGCGACTTCCGCACCTGGTTGCGGTCGGTGGTGTACCAGAAGTCCGGCAGCGAGGCCTTCAGATAACTCCCGTAGCGGGCTGTGGCCAGCCGCGGATCCAGGACGGCGACCACCCCCCGGTCCCCCGACGCACGGACGAGGCGCCCGGCGCCCTGGGCCATCAGGAGCGCCGCATGCGTCGCGGCGACGGCCATGAAACCGTTCCCCCCGGCTTCCTCCACCGCCTTCTGGCGGGCGCTCATCAACGGGTCGTCCGGACGCGGGAACGGGATCTTGTCCATCACGACCAGCTGGCAGCTGGGTCCTGGGACGTCGACGCCCTGCCAGAGCGAGAGGGTGCCGAACAGGCAGGTCTTCGGATCGGCCGCGAAGTTCTTGATCAGCTCGCCCAGCGTCTCCTCGCCCTGGAGGAGGATCGGGAACTCCGGGACGCGCGAGCGCAGCTCCTCCGCGGCGAGCTGGGCCGCCCGCATCGACGAGAACAGGCCGAGCGTCCGCCCGCCGGACGCCTGGATCAGCTCCGTCAGCTCGTCGAGCATGTCCCCGCGGTCGCCGTCCCGCGCGGGGCGCGCCAGGTGCTTGGCGACGTACAGGATGCCCTGCCTGCGGTAGTCGAACGGCGAACCGACGTCCACCCCCTTCCACTGCGGCACGTCATCGCCCTGCGTGCCCTCGGGGGCGAGGCCCAGTGAGGCGCCGACGCCGTTGAAGTCGCCGCCGAGCTTCAGGGTCGCGGAGGTGAGCACCACGGAGCGGTCGGTGAAGAGCTTCTCCCGCAGCAGGCCCGACACGGACATGGGGGCGACGCGCAGCGAGGCGCCGAAACGGTCGTGGCGCTCGTACCAGACCACGTCCCATTCGGAGCCGTTGGTGATCCGCTCCGCCACGTCGTGCACGTTCTCCACGGAGGCGAGCGCCTGTTTGCGGACCGCGTCCTCGTCCTGGACCGACTTGTCACGGGTGGCGCCGATGGCCGAGATGACGGTGCGGGAGGCGTCCCGCAACGCCATCAGCGCATAGCCGAGATCCTCCGGGATCTCCTCCAGACGACCGGGAAGGGCCAGTTCCATCAGCCGCTCGAAGCCCTCGGCGGCCGTCTGCAGCTGGTCGGCGGCCTTCTCGTCGACCAGCTTCGCGGCGCGGCGCACGGCGCGGTTGACCTGCCCCGGGGTCAGCTCACCGGTGGCCACGCCGGTCACCCGCGAGACCAGCTCGTGGGCCTCGTCGACGATCAGTACCTCATGCTGCGGAAGGACCGGCGCGCCCTCGATGGCGTCGATCGCGAGCAGCGCGTGATTGGTGACGACCACCTCGGCGAGCTTGGCGCGCTCGCGGGCCATTTCGGCGAAGCACTCCGCCCCGTAGGCGCACTTCGAGGCGCCCAGGCACTCGCGGGAGGAGACCGAGACCTGCGCCCAGGCCCGGTCCGAGACGCCCGGTGTGAGGTCGTCGCGGTCCCCGGTCTCCGTCTCGTCCGACCAGTCGCGCAGCCGCAGCAGGTCCTGCCCCAGCCTGCTGGTGGGAGCTGCCGCCTCGAACTGGTCGAACAGGCCCTCCTCCTCGTCCTGCGGCACACCTTCGTGCAGGCGGTGCAGGCACAGGTAGTTCGACCGGCCCTTGAGCATCGCGAACTCCGGGCGGCGGCGCAGCAGGGGGTGCAGGGCGTCGACCGTGCGCGGCAGGTCCCGCTCGACCAACTGGCGCTGCAGGGCCAGCGTGGCCGTCGCCACCACGACCCGGCCTCCGTGTGCGAGCGCCGGCACGAGGTAGCCGAGCGACTTTCCGGTGCCGGTGCCGGCCTGGACCAGCAGGTGCGAACCGTCGTCGATCGCGTCGGAGACGGTCTGGGCCATGGTCACCTGGCCGGGGCGCTCCGTGCCGCCGACGGCGGCGACGGCGGCATGCAGGAGTTCGGGGAGAGAGGGCTTCGTCATAGCGCGACCACCCTACGGCTCCGGACTGACAAACGGGTCCCGGACGCCGGGACGGGCGACGGTGCACCGGTACGTGGGACCCCCGGTCCGGCATCGGTGCGCGGGACCCCCGGTCGGGAATCGGGACGCGGGACCCCGGGTCCGGTATCGAGGCCCGGTCCTTCCCGCCCGGGGCGCGGGACGGAGCCGGAGGAGGGCGGCCCGGGGCGGGACCGTGGAAGGGGTGACCGGTTCGCGTCGGCCGGTGCACCAGAAGTGACAAGGACATGGCGGACTGTCACAGCGGCCTGCGGGAGGTCCGGTCGCGCAGCATGAGGGCGGCCCGTTTGCCGGGGAGGTCCACCTCGGCGGAGAGCCGGAAGCCGGCGGCGCGGAAGGCGGAGAGGGAGGGTGCGTTGCGAAGGTCGGGCTCGGCGACCACGCGGGAACACGCGGGACGCTCGGCGAGTACGAGGCCGGCCACCGCTCTCAGCAGGGCGCTGCCGACGCCCCGGCCGCGGTCGGCGGCACTGCCGATGAGGAGGTGGACACCGGTGTCGTGCGGACGTGAGTGGTAGTGCCGGGCCAGGGGATCGAGGTCGGCCCGGTAGATCTCCCAGTAGCTCATCGGCATGCCGTCCAGCAGTCCGATGCAGGGAACGCTGCGCCCGTCGCCGTCCACCTGCGCGCGCAGGTGCTCCTCGGTCACGCTCGGTGGCCCGGCCAGGTGCCAGAACTCGGCGACCGCGGGCTCGTTCATCCAGCGGCTGACGACCGGCAGGTCCCGCTCGATCAGGACGGTGACCAACTGGAAGGTGCCGACGGGCGTGGCGGTGGGTCCCCAGGATCCGACGCCGTCGAGGAGGTCGGCCCGGTCGGCGGTGCGCGCTCGGGCCGGCTCGGCGAAGCGCGCGACGAAGTCGTCGGGCAGACGCAGGTCGAGCGTGTCCTCGGCGTCGGCGCACTCCTCGGCGGTCCGGGGACGTGAGACGGGACCGGTCGTGCCCGGGCCGGTGTCGCGGAGGGCCGTGAGGCCGGGGTCCGTTCCGGCGGGGGACGGGGTGGCGGGGACGTGGCAGGCGGCGGCGCCGGCCTCGATGGGAGACATGGGGCGCTCCTCTCGGGAAGGCGGTGGCGGGACCGAGGTGAGGCACGGTCCTCGGTGACGTGCGGCGTGTGGCGTGGGGCGTGTGGCGTCCGGCGAGTGGCGTGGCTGAGCGGGGCCGATCGGAGGTGGGGGCGGCGAGGCCGGCGCCGGGGCCGGTCCGTGGCACCGGCGGCGCCGGTCGCGGGACGGCGGTGGCGTTCAGGAGTGGAGGGGGTTGGTGACGGTGACGTAGACGGACTGGGTGTCGACCGGACCGACGAGTTCGTCCAGGCCGTGCAGCCGGGTCAGCAGGTTGGCCTTGCAGGGCAGGACCGGTGAGTCGAGCAGCCGGGCGGGCAGTGTGGAGCGCATGCGTCCCGGACCGGTGGCGGCATCGGCGAGGAAGCGGCGGAAGGCGGCCAGGAGCAGGCTCTCGTCGGCGAGGCGCTGGGAGCCGAAGGCGCCGATGAGCCCGAACACGTTGTTGAAGCCGAGGTAGTAGACGAAGCGGTCGTCGGTGACCTCGTCGGAGACGAAGGTGTCGCTCCGGGCGCCGATGCCGGGCAGCCGGGCGTCGAGTTCCGCGCGCCGCGAGGCGCGGAAGTAGTAGCCCTGGTTGTCGCGGTAGCGACCGCCTGCGGGCCAGCCGTCGGCGTCGAGCAGGAGCAGCGTGTTCTGCTGGTGGGCTTCGAGGGCGATCCCCGCCTCGCCGTCCAGCCACAGCACGGGCCTGATCACCTGTTCGAGGTAGCGCAGGAACCACTCGGCGGCGACGGCTCCCCGCGGACGTCCGGTTCGGGCGGTGAGACGCATGATGACCTCGGCGAGCCGGGAGCGCATTGCCTGACCCGCGGCCGGCCGGGACCGGTCCCCCGCCGGCGGCGGGCACGGCGCGTTCCAGGGGGAGGGCCTGGGGGCGACGAGCCCGGCGACACAGGAGACGTCGTCCGCCGGGCCGAACGGATTGTGACGGATCATCACGTCCAGTCCGGGCACGGGAGCGCCGTCCTGGCCGTCGACGGCCAGCCAGGCCGGGTCGCGCACGATGTCGAAGCCGGGGTGGGCCGCCCGCCACTGCTGGGAGAGACCACTGCGCAGCAGTCGGTGGACCTCGACGCCGCGGTGCAGTTCCTTCCGGAGGTTCTCCCGCCGGGAGTTGGTGATGCGAAGGCCCAGGGAGAGCTTGAGCATGGCGGGCGCGCCACCGCGGTGGACGGTACGTACGGAGGACGTCGGATGCCAGTCGGGTCCATGGGGTCCGAGGTCGCGCAGCAGGCGCGCGTCGAGGAGTGCCCTCGCCTCGGGGCGATGCAGCACCTCGCGTACTTGCCAGGGGTGCAGGGGAAGGAGGGCGTGGCCGTCGGGCACCTTCGGTCCGTCTCCGGCGAGCCGAGCGGTGATGCGGTGGGCGGGCACGGGTCGCCCGGACTCGGTCCAGGCCGAGTCGGCGGCGAGGACGGCGGGTGCCACTGCCATCCAGTGCAGGGCGAAGGATCCCCGTGACTCGGGTGAGTAGTGCCGTGCCTCGGCTTCCGAGAGTCCCTCGCGGCCCTTGGGCGCCGGGTGCAGCGGATGTCCGAACAGGAGGGCCTGTTCGGCGGAGAGGAAGCGGTCGGGTCCGTCGTCCGGGTGGGCGCGACGGTCGGCGAGGAAGAGGGCGGTACGACGGACGGAGTCGGCGACGCGGGCCACCAGATCGACCGCCTCTGCCTGCGGTCCCATGGCGGAGGAAGCTGCCGGCGCCTGTGGGGTCAGGGGTGGAGCGGCCGGATCGGCCGCTTCCCGGGCGAGCAGCGCGGCGACCGTGACGGCATCGGCCGGTGCGGCGCCCTGGGGAGCGCCGGCCAGGCGGGGCGGTCCGAAGCGGTGCCAGCCGGCCGGTGACCAGTGGCGGACCGGCACCAGCAGCGCGGTTCCACTGGCCGGGAGGGGGATGCGCAGGAAGCCGTCCTGGGGATCGCGGACACCGGTCTCACGGACCCAGCAGCGCAGCAGGTTCTCGACGCCTGCGGCCTGGGCGGCTGTGAACGGGTCGGGGTGGTCCAGCAGGTCGTCCGGGACGTCCGGGCCGGCAGCGGCCGTCGCCCGCGGCGGCCGGTGAGGGGAGGGAGTGCCGGGCTGACGAGGGACTGTGTCGTTCGTTTCCGGGGGAGGTACGGAGTGGCCGCGGTGTGTGGGGGTGGTGTTCAAGGCGGTTCCTCGGTGTCGGGGGCCGTCCGTGCCGCACGCGCTGCCTGCGTCGGCAAGGTGGGCCGCGTCGTCTGTGTGGTCTGCGTGGCCTGCGTGGTCTTGTGCGCCGTCTGCGCCGTCTGCGCCGTCCGGGGTTCTCCGCTGTCTGTCCGTGCGCGCCTGGGGACAGGGCGGCGTGGTGGACCGCCGGGAACCGGCAGTTGGCGTCAGCCCGTTCCGTCCGGGCCGGTGGTGGACGGCGGTCGCCGTCGGAGCGGGTGGACCTGTCCGCCCGCGCGCCCGGGCCGGCTCCGGGCTGCCGCTTCGACCGCGTCGCTCAACCGGTCGAGCACCGCCGCCGCCTGCTCGTCGGTGAGGGTGAGCGGGGGCAGGAGCCGGACCACACTGCCGTGACGGCCGCCGAGTTCGACGATCAGACCCCGTCGCAGGCACTCCCTCTGCACGGCGGCGGCGATCCCCGGCGCGGCGGGGGGCCGGCGCACCGCGGGTTCGGGGAGCGCGACGGACCCTCGGGTGCCGTCGCCCGCAGCGGGAACCTCCGCCGGACCAGCGGTGGCCACACCGCTGCCCCGCTGCGCCGCGACGGCCGCCCTCTCCCCCGGCTCCATGGCCGCTTCCGACTCCGCCTCGGGGTCGACCAGTTCGAGGCCGAGCATCAGCCCGCGGCCCCGCACGTCACCGACGCAGGCATGGCGCCCGGCCAGTTCCCGCAGTCGGGAGAGCATGCGGGAACCGAGGACGGCGGCGCGTTCGGCGAGACGGTTCTCGCGGACGTGGGCGAGGGTCGCGGTGCCCGCAGCCATGGCGAGCTGGTTGCCGCGGAAGGTTCCCGCGTGGGCTCCCGGTTCCCAGACGTCGAGGTCGTCGCGGTAGACGACGACGGCCAGCGGCAGGCTCCCGCCGATGGCCTTCGACAGCACCATCACGTCCGGCGTCACCCCGCTGTGGTCCACCGCCCAGAAGGCGCCCGTGCGGCCGACTCCGGTCTGGATCTCGTCAGCGATCAGGGGCACGGACCGCTCCTCGGTGAGCTGCCGGATGCGGCGCATCCAGGCGTCCGGCGCGGGGATCACCCCGCCCTCGCCCTGCACGGGTTCGAGGATCATCCCGGCGGGCAGCGGGACCCCGGACTGGGGGTCGTCCAGTACGGACTCCGTCCAGCGGGCGGCGAGTTCGGCCCCGCGGGAGCCGCCGAGCCCGAAGGGACCGCGGTAGTCCTGCGGGTAGGGGAGCCGGGCGACCCGTACGTCGCGAGCGTGGCCGGACGCGGCGAGCGCGGCCTCGGTCATCCCGTGGTAGGCGCCGGTGAAGGCCATGATGCCGCCGCGTCCGGTGGCCGTCCGGACGAGTTTGAACGCGGCCTCCACCGCGTCCGTCCCCGCCGGCCCGCAGAACTGCACGCGGGCCCGGTCCGCGAGACCGGCCGGCAGGGTGCGGAACAGCTCGGTGACGAAGGCGTCCTTGACGGGGGTGGCCAGGTCGAGGGCGTGCAGGGGCGCGCCGGAGTCGAGGACCCTGCGGACGGCTTCCAGGACGACGGGGTGGTTGTGCCCGAGGGCCAGGGTGCCCGCGCCCGACAGGCAGTCCAGGTAGCGCCGGCCGTCCGCTGCCTCGATGGTGAGCCCGCGCGCCCTGACCGGCACGATCGGCAGGACGCGCGCGTAGGTGCGGGCCGCCGACTCACGCGCGGACTGGCGCCGCAGGATCCCGTCGTGCAGGAGGCGCGCGTCGTCCGACGCGCACCTCTCGTGCGCAGACTCCGTCACGGTCACGGCTCCCTGTCCTCCGCTGTCCCAGGACACCGGTCTCCGCCATGGGCGGCGGGCCGGACTCCGGGTCCCGCTGCCGCACGGCACCGAGCGCCTGCGGCCCCTCGGCCGGGTGGCGTGGATGTCGCGTCCGCGCCGAGGGCCGTACCCCCGGCGCGGACGCGGGCACCGGCGGCGACGGCGTCTTCGGCGGTGCGGCGTTCGAGGGCGCGTGGGTCTGGTCGTGGACAGCGGGAACCCCACCGCTATAACCGCGGACGGTCCGTGCGGTTACGGGCCGGCTCGGGATCACGGTCAGGCGGGCGCGGGACCCGGTTCACGGAGCGGCACGGCTCAGGTCAGGGACGCCTGCGACTCGACGACGACGCCGTAGAGGTCTCCGATCGTCGCCAGGGCGCCGTGGTGGATCTGCCGGGCGTCCAGCCAGGTGCCCACCGCCTGGAGCGGGCGCGTCGCGCACGCGTCGGCGACCACCGTGGGCCGGTTGCCGCGCAGGAAGGCGCCCTCGGCGGTGAACAGCACGCACATGTGCGTCATGAATCCGATGACGATGACGTCCTCGTTGCCGGCGGCGTCGACGTGCTTGCCGAGTTCGGTGTCGACGAAGGCGTTGGGCGCCTTCTTCACGACCACGGGCTCCCCCTCGGCCGGCGCGACGCTCGGGTGGATCGCGCCGGTCTCCGCGCTGAGGTCGTACGGAGTGCCTTCGCCGCCGTCGTGGACGACGTGGACGACCTTCGCGCCCGCCTGCCGGGCCCGGGCCAGCAGGGCGGCGGCGGAGTCGAGCGCGGCCTGCCAGCCTTCCAGCTCCATCACTCCGCCGACGTAGGTGTTCTGGTAGTCGACCAGGATCAGGGTCGAGTGCGCGAGCGAAGCCGGCGTCGCGTCGAGGCCGTTGAGTTCGCGGAGAGTCGTCGTCGTCATGGAAGTACCCCTCAGCCGATGCACCGAGCAGCCGAAGCCGCTCGGGTTCCTGGAACGCGGCCGTCCGTGCGGGGACCGGCCACGCACATGAACCTACGAGCCGCCGCCGCGTGTCGGCAATGTCGCCTAACCTGCAGATCCAGACATCAGTCCGGACCCAGGTTCCGGGGTGCGGCAGCGGACATGGTTCCGCCGAACGGACGGAGATCCCGTGAGCGTCGTGGAACGACTCGTCGTCATCGTTCTCTTCGAGGGGGTCGACCTGCTCGACGTCACCGGTCCGCCCGAGGTGTTCTCCCTGGTGCGGCGCGAGATGCCGGAGCCGACGGGCTACCGGGTGGTCCTCGCCGCCGAGACGACGGACCCCGTCACCACGTCCGCCGGCGTGCGCCTGCTGCCCGACACCACCTTCGACGAGGTGGCACGAGGCGGCGTCGACACCCTCATCGTGCCCGGTTCCGTCGAGGCGGACGGCCGGCACGGCGTACGCGCCCGCACCGACCCCGCGGTGGTCGACCGGGTGAGGACGCTCGCCGGCCGGGCGCGGAGGGTCGCCTCCGTCTGTGTCGGGGCGCACCTGCTGGCCGCCGCGGGACTCCTCGACGGCAAACGCGCCACCACCCACTGGTCGACCGCCCGGCAACTCGCCGACGAACACCCCGCGGTGCGGGTCGACGCCGATCCGATCTTCATCCGGGAGGGGGACACCTGGACCGGCGCGGGGATCAGCGCCTGCCTCGACCTGTCGCTCGCCCTCGTCGCCGACGACTTCGGCGAGACGGTCGCGCTGCGCGTCGCCCGCCAGCTGGTGATGTACCTGAAACGGCCCAGCGGGCAGAGCCAGTTCAGCGTTCCGCTGGAACCCGTGTCGCGGACGCGGCGCGTGGAGGACCTCCGCCACCACATCCTGCGGCACCTCGGGGAACAGCTCACCGTGGCGGACCTGGCCGAGCACGCCCGTCTCGGCGAGCGGCAGTTGACCCGGGTCTTCAAGGCCGAGCTGGGCATGACGCCGAGCGCGTACGTGGAAGCGGCCCGCGTGGAGGCGGCGCGCGGTCAGCTGGAGTCCACCGACGCCACCCTCGAACGCATCGTGTCGGTGTGCGGGTTCGGGACGACGGACACGCTGGTGCGGGCGTTCCGCCGCCGGCTCGGCACGACGCCCACCGAGTACCGGCGCCGTTTCCGCTCCCCCTTCGGCGAACCGGCGCCGAACGGGGAGATCTCCGGCTGATCGGCCAGGTCAGACGGCTTGTAGCCGAACCGTTGCCGTTCCGTGGGCAGTGGCCCACAGCGACCGCATAGGGTGTGGTGCCGTTCCGGCCGCCGTGGCCGAGGTCCGTGTCCCACCCGGGACCGGTGTGCCGGCCCGGCGGTATCAGCATGTCCGTTCACAGCAGGGGGAGTCGAAACATGCGACCCATACGCCCATCCGTCACCGTTCGCCGGGGAGGGCGCGCCCGGCGCTCGCCGTTCCCCTCGCTGGCCGCCGTCGCACTGGTCTCGACCCTCGCGCTCACCGCCACCGGCTGCAACTCGGACGACACCGACGCGGCCGGCCGGCCCTCCGCCTCCGCGGCCGCCGGTGACTCGGGGGCCAAGGGCGACGGCAGGATCACGATCCCGGACGACATCCGCAAGAAGCTCAAGGAGCACGGGATCGACATCGACAAGTGGAAGAACGGCGCCTGGAAGAACTGGAACAAGGACGACTGGCTGCGCGAGGCGAACGACTTCGTCAACCCGATCATCCAGGGCCTGTGGGACCCGGACCGGATGCGCCGGGCCAACGACCCGGACAAGCGCGTGGACCCCGACGACATCTCCGGTGACCAGGGCGTCACGGACCCGACTCCGGCGCCCGTGCAGGCACAGAAGGTGGCGCCGCCCTACCACACCAACGCGGCGACGGCGGGCAAGGTCTTCTTCGACTCCCCCGAGGGCACGATGGTCTGTTCGGCCACGGTCGTCGAGGACCCGGCCCACCCCGGCAAGTCCGACCTGGTGTGGACGGCGGGGCACTGCGTGCACGCCGGCAAGAAGGGCGGCTGGTACCGCAACATCGCCTTCGTGCCGTCGTACAACGACACGGGCCGCAGCACCGCCCAGCTGCAGGGCGCCACACGGGAGCAGGTCGCCCCGTACGGGGTGTGGTGGGGCGACTGGGCGCAGACCTCCGACCAGTGGATCAAGCAGGGCGGCGCGACCGGCGGGCAGGGCGCGAGCTACGACTTCGCCGTCATCCACGTCACTCCGGAGAAGGGCGGCAACGGCAAGTCGCTGGAGGAGACGGTCGGTTCGGCGCTTCCGGTGAACTTCAACGCGCCGGCCGTACCCAAGGTGCAGAGCATCACCGCGACCGGCTACCCGGCCGCGCCGCCGTACGACGGGCAGTCGCTGTACCAGTGCCAGGACAAGCCGGGACGCCTGTCGGTCGCGGCCCCCGACCCGACGATGTACCGCATCGGCTGCACCATGACCGGCGGTTCCTCCGGCGGCGGCTGGGTCGAGAAGGGCACGGACGGCAAGCCCGCGCTGGTGTCCAACACCTCGATCGGCCCGGTGACGACGGGCTGGCTGGCCGGTCCGCGGCTGGGCACGGTGGCCAGGGGCGTCTACGACTCGGTCAGCAAGAAGTTCGCCGGGCAGTGAGCACGGCCGCAGGCCGGTGACCCGGCCACGGCGGCGGGGCGTCCCACGGAGATCTTCCCCACCCCGCCGCCGTCCGTACCCGTCCCCGCCTGCGGGGTGGGGCAGCACACACACGAACCAACGGGGGTTCCTCACATCATGCGTTCCACACGTACGTCCGCAGTGCCCCGGCGCGCGCGCCGGGGCACTGTCCTCGCCGCCACCGGTCTCGTCGCGGCGCTGACGCTCACCGCCACGGCCTGCGACGGCTCGGGCGACGACGCGAGCGGCAAGCCCGGCACCAGCGGTTCGCAGACCGCGGGCGGCTCCCGGGCCACCGGCAGCGGCGACGGCAGGGCCCACCTCCCGGCCGACCTGGCGAAGAGGCTCGAGGAGCACGGGATCGACGTCGACCGGTGGAAGAACGGCGGCTGGAAGAACTGGGACAAGGACAAGTGGCTCAGCGCCGCCGCGGACTTCGTCAACCCGGTGATCAAGGGGCTATGGAAGCCTGAGCGGATGAAGTCCGCCAAGGAGGCCGGCAAGACGGTGTCCACCCAGGACGCCGCCGCCGGCCAGGGCGTCAGCGACCCGGCGCCGCGGCCCGTCCAGGCCCAGCCCGAGAAGACCCCCTACCACCAGCACGCGGCCCCGGTCGGCAAGGTCTTCTTCGACTCGCCCCGGGGTTCGATGGTCTGCTCCGGCACGGTCGTCAAGGACGTCAACCACCCGGGCAGGTCGAACCTGGTGTGGACGGCGGGGCACTGCGTCCACGCCGGCCAGGGCGGCGGCTGGTACCGCAACATCGCCTTCGTGCCCGCCTACAACGACCTCGGCCGGTCCGCGTCGCAGCTGAGCGACGCCGGTGCGGCCGAGGTCGCCCCGTACGGCGCCTGGTGGGCCGACTGGGCGTCCACCTCGGGCCAGTGGATCAAGGGCGGCTCGGAGACGGGCGGTGCCGGTGCCGCGTACGACTACGCCGTGCTGCACGTGAAGCCGGAGACCGGCGCGAAGTCGCTGGAGGAGACGGTCGGGGCCGCCCTCGACGTGGACTTCTCCGCCCCGCAGGCACAGCAGGTCGCCACGATGGGTGCCTGGGGGTACCCGGCCGCGCCGCCCTACAACGGTCTGACGATGTTCCGCTGCCTGGACCGGCCGGGGCGGCTGTCGCTGAGCCCGTCCCTGCCGACGATGTACCGGATCGGCTGCACCATGACCGGCGGGTCCTCCGGCGGCGGCTGGTTCCGCGTGGTGGACGGGAAGACCGCCCTGGTCTCCAACACCTCCATCGGTCCGTCCGACAACACCTGGCTCGCGGGCCCGCAGCTGGGCGAGGGCGCCGAGGCGCTGTACCAGAACATGAGCCGGACCTACGGCGGCCGGTGACAGCGGCATGACGCGGGCCCGCCCCCCCTTCCGTCGAAGGGGGGCGGGCCCGTGTGCTGCTTGCCCCGGCGGTGGCCGCCGAGCGGATCAGAGCGCGGGAACCGGCGTGTACGGCGTCAGGTCCGCGGCCAGCTCCTCGTGCACCAGTGCCTTGAGCAGGGTGCCCTCCGCGGTGTGCTCCTCGGAGATCACCTCGCCCTCGGTGTGAGCCCGGGCGACCAGCTTGCCGTGCGTGTAGGGCACGAGCGCCTCGATCTCCACGGAGGGCCGCGGCAGCTCGTCGTCGATCATGGCGAGCAGCTCCGCGATGCCGCGGCCGGTGCGCGCCGAGACCGCGATCGCGTGCTTCTCCACCCGCAGCAGCCGCTGCAGCACCAGCGGGTCGGCCGCGTCCGCCTTGTTCACCACGACGATCTCGGGTACGTCGGTGGCGCCGACGTCCCTGATCACCTCGCGCACGGCGGCCAGCTGCTCCTCCGGGTCCGGGTGCGAGCCGTCGACCACGTGCAGGATCAGGTCGGAGTCGCCGACCTCCTCCATGGTGGAGCGGAACGCCTCGACCAGGTGGTGCGGCAGGTGCCGGACGAAGCCGACCGTGTCGGCCAGCGTGTACAGCCGCCCGCTCGGCGTCTCGGCCCGGCGCACGGTCGGGTCCAGGGTCGCGAACAGCGCGTTCTCGACCAGGACGCCGGCGCCGGTGAGGCGGTTGAGCAGGGAGGACTTGCCGGCGTTGGTGTAGCCCGCGATGGCCACGGACGGCACCTTGTTGCGGCGCCGCTCCTGGCGCTTGATCTCACGGCCGGTCTTCATGGCCGCGATCTCCCGGCGCATCTTGGCCATCTTCTCGCGGATCCGCCGCCGGTCCGTCTCGATCTTGGTCTCACCGGGACCGCGGGTGGCGAGACCGCCGCCCTTGCCGCCGCCCATCTGCCGGGACAGCGACTGACCCCAGCCGCGCAGCCGCGGCAGCATGTACTGCATCTGCGCGAGCGCGACCTGCGCCTTGCCCTCGCGGGACTTGGCGTGCTGGGCGAAGATATCCAGGATCAGCGCCGTACGGTCGATGACCTTGACCTTGACGACGTCCTCGAGGTGGATCAGCTGGCCCGGGCTCAGCTCACCGTCGCAGACGACGGTGTCCGCGCCCGTCTCCAGGACGATGTCACGCAGCTCGCCGGCCTTGCCGGAGCCGATGTAGGTGGCCGCGTCCGGCTTGTCGCGGCGCTGGATCACACCGTCGAGGACGAGGGCGCCCGCGGTCTCCGCGAGGGCGGCCAGCTCGGCGAGGGAGTTCTCCGCGTCGTGCACGGTCCCCGAGGTCCAGACGCCGACGAGCACCACGCGCTCCAGACGGAGCTGCCGGTACTCGACCTCGGTGACGTCCTCCAGCTCGGTGGAGAGACCCACGACACGGCGCAGGGCCGCGCGCTCGGAGCGGTCGAACTGGTCGCCGTCCCGCTCTCCGTCGATCTCGTGGCTCCAGGCGACGTCCTCTTCCATCAGGGCATCGGCCCGGAGACCTTCGGGATAGGTGTGCGCGAGACGCTCGGCGGCCTGGGAAGAGGAAGAAGAGGAGGTCATTGGGTCCTTACGTCGTTGGGAATCCGTGGTGCGGCGACGGGCTCGCGGTCCGGGGCGAGGCGCCTCGGCAGCTGTTCCGTCACCTGACACAACGCGCGGGTGCCCCGGGAGATTCCCGGGCGCCGTGCCGTGCCGACCCGACGATCGTCGCACGGCACGGCCCGTCTCGTCACGGCGTTATTCCGGGCTGCCCGGCTGTCCGCCTCGCCGCTTCGTCCGCTCACTGCTCCGGGTGGGCGCCGCGCGCCCACCCGGCCTTCGTCACCGTCCTCGCCGGTGCCGCTTTCGCCCCTGCGGCCGTCTTCGCCGGGTGCGCCGCCTTCGCCGGCGCGGTCCTGGGCGGCGGCGTCTGCTTCCAGTCCGGGTGACCCGGCATGGGCGGCGTCTTCACACCGTAGAGCCAGGCCTTGAAGAAGCCGCCGAGGTCCCGTCCGGCGACGGCCGAGGCCAGGCGTTCGAAGTCCGCCGTGTCCGCCGTCGAGTCCCGGTGCTCGCGCACCCAGGCGCGCTCCAGCCGTTCGAAGGCCGGCCTGCCGATCTCCTGGCGCAGGGCGTAGAGGACGAGAGCCGCGCCGTCGTAGACGTTCGCGCGGAAGATGCCGATCTTCTGGCCTGCCTTCGGCGGCTTGGGCAGCGCGGGCGGCCCTCCGGCCTCACGCCAGCGGTCGGAGGCCCCGTAGGCGGCCTTCATCCGGGCCTCCATGGACTTGTGCGCCTTCTCGTCGGCGTACAGGGCCTCGTACCAGGTCGCGTGTCCCTCGTTGAGCCACAGGTCGGACCAGCTGCGCGGACTGACGCTGTCGCCGAACCACTGGTGGGACAGTTCGTGCACCATCACCGACTCCACGTACCACTGGGGCCAGGCGGGATCGGTGAACAGCTCCTTCTCGAAGAGGGAGAGGGTCTGCGTCTCCAGTTCGAAACCGGTGGTGGCGGACGCCATGAGCAGGCCGTACGTCTCGAACGGGTAGCGTCCGACCTTGCTCTCCATCCAGGCGATCTGGTCGGGGGTCCTGGCCAGCCAGGGTTCGAGCGCCTCGCGGTCCCCGGTGGGGACGACGTCGCGCACGGGCAGGCCGTGCGGGCCGGTGCGGTGCAGGACGGTGGAGCGGCCGATGGAGACCTGCGCCAGTTCGGTGGCCATGGGGTGCCGGGTGCGGTACGTCCACGTGATCTGTCCGCCCCTTCGGGCGGTACCGGCGGGCAGGCCGTTGGCGACGGCCGTGTACCCCTCGGGGACGGTGACGTGGAAGGTGAACCTCGCCTTGTCGGAGGGGTGGTCGTTGCACGGGAACACCAGGTGGGCGACATCGGCCTGGTTGGCCATGGCGAGCCCGTCCGCGGTGCGCACCCAGCCACCGTCGCGGCCCTTCTCGGAGACCGGGTCACTGGTGTGGTGCACCGTGATGCGCGCCCAGCCGTGCCCGGTCAGCGGGACCTGCGGGGTGACGACCAGGTCCTCCCCCGCGGCGGCGAAGCGGGCCGGGAGTCCGTCGACCTCCACGGAGTCGACCTCGCCGTGCGTGAAGTCGAGGTTCAGGCGGTCGAGGTCCTCGGTCGGCCGGACGTCGATGGTGGTGACGGCCCGCAGCGGCTTGCTGTTGTCCCCGGTGTAGGTGAAGGAGAGGTCGTACGACGTCACGTCGTATCCGGGGTTGCCCAGCTGCGGGAAGAGCCGGTCGCCCACACCGAGCGCGGTGGGCGGGGCGCTCGCGGCGAGGAGACAGGCGCAGGCGCCGGACGCGGCGGACGCGAGGAGGGTCGCCTTGAGGGTTCTGAGGCGACGCGGGACACGGGGTCGGAGGGTGCGCGGCATGCACCACGGCTATCAGCGCGCGGCCCCGCTGCGGCGGCGACGCGCGCCCTTCCCACTCGAACGGGGCCGTCGGGAGTGCGTGCGGCCCGCGCCGGCGCGCGGGGCGTTCCGCAGGTGCGCGGAGTGCACAGAGTGCACGCTGGGCGCCCGGCGGAGGCTCGCGCTGAAGTGCGCGGGACGCTCACGCCGGCCAGGGTGCGCCGGGCGCGCCGCCCGCCCCGGGGCGGCGCAGGACGCTCGCGGCGGGCGCGGGACGCTCGCGCCAGGGTGCGCCGCCCGCGCCGCGCCGGGGCTGTCGGGTCCTGGCTCAGTCCCCCGGCGGCTGCGACTGGGCGCGGCTCACGTCGTAGACGCCGGGGACGTTGCGCATCGCCCGCATGAGGGCGGGCAGACGCGCGGCGTCGGGAAGCTGGAGGGTGTACGTGTGGTGGACGCGCTGCTGGGCCGGCGGGGCCACGGTGGCCGAGACGATCTCGACGCCTTCCAGGGCGATGGCCTCGGTCAGATCGGCGAGCAGGTGCGGGCGGCCGAACGATTCGGCGAGCAGGGTCACGCGGCAGGCGGCGGTGTCGCCCCAGCGCACGCCGATCTCCGCGCGCCCCGCGCTCTTCATGCGCGCGACCGTGGCGCATTCCACGCGGTGCACCGTCACCGCGCCCCCGCGCACGGCGAAGGCGGTGATCCGGTCGGGCGGCACGGGCGTACAGCAGCCCGCGAGCCGTACGGGGGCGCGGGGCAGGTCGGCGACGACCACGGTGGCCGTGCCGGGGCGCTCGTCCCGCGCGGGCGGCGCCGCTGCGCCGGCCCCGTCCGCCGTCCGGAGCCCATCGGCCTGTGCGGGGCGGTCGGCTCCGCCGGCCGGGAGCGCGCCCGGTCCGTGCACCCCGGTGAGGCCGTCGAGGCCCCCTGGGGTGTCCGCGGCTCCCGGGGAGGCGTCCTCGCGGGTCCCGGGGGTGCCCTCCGGGGCGTCGGCCGGGACGGGATGGGCGGCGAGCCACCGCTGGATGGCGATGCGGGCGGCGGGGGTGTGGGCGTGCTCCAGCCACTCACGGGAGGGCTCGGACGCGGGGTCCTGGCCCATCAGGAGCTGTACGGTGTCGCCGTCCTGCAGGACGGTGCTCAGCCTGGCCAGACGTCCGTTGACGCGGGCGCCGATGCACGCGTGCGCGTCCTCGCCGTACTGGGCGTAGGCGGCGTCGACACAGCTGGCGCCGGCGGGGAGGCCGAGCGTGCCGCCGTCGGGGCGGAAGACGGTGATCTCGCGGTCCTGGGCCAGGTCCTCGCGCAGTGTGGACCAGAAGGTGTCCGGGTCGGGGGCCGCCTCCTGCCAGTCGAGCAGCCGGGAGAGCCAGCCGGGGCGTGTCGGGTCGACGCGCTCGCCGTCGCCCGCCGGCTGGTCCTCCGCGGGCGGCGCGTAGGGGTTGCCGAGCGCGACGACCCCGGCCTCGGCGGTCTTGTGCATCTGGTGGGTGCGGATGAGGACCTCGACGACCTGGCCGTCCGTGGCCGCCCGCTCGGTTCCGTCCGGGCGGGACGGCGGGAGGGCGACGGCGGTGTGCAGCGACTGGTACAGGTTGAACTTGGGTACGGCGATGAAGTCCTTGAACTCGGCGACGACCGGTGTCATACAGGTGTGCAGTTCACCGAGGACGGCGTAGCAGTCGGCGTCCTCGTTCACCAGGACGAGCAGCCGGCCGAAGTCGCAGCCGCGCAGCCGGCCGCGTTTGCGGGCCACGCGGTGCAGGGAGACGAAGTGCCGTGGCCTGACCAGGACTTCCGCGGTGATGCCGGCCTCGCGCAGCACGCCCCGGACCTGCTCGGCCACCTCGGTGAGCGGGTCGTGCGGGCGGCTCGCGTTCTCCGCGATCAGTTCGCGGGTGTGCGCGTACTCCTCGGGGTGGAGGATGGCGAAGACCAGGTCCTCGAGTTCCGTCTTGAGCGCCTGCACACCGAGCCGTTCGGCGAGCGGGATGAGCACGTCCCTGGTCACCTTGGCGATGCGGGCCTGTTTCTCGGGGCGCATGACGCCGAGGGTGCGCATGTTGTGCAGCCGGTCGGCGAGTTTGATCGACATCACGCGGACGTCGTTGCCGGTGGCGACGAGCATCTTGCGGAAGGTCTCGGGTTCGGCTGCGGCGCCGTAGTCGACCTTCTCCAGTTTGGTGACGCCGTCGACGAGGTAGCGGACCTCCGCGCCGAACTGGTCGCCGACCTGGTCGAGCGTCACGTCGGTGTCCTCGACCGTGTCGTGCAGCAGGGAGGCCGTCAACGTGGTGGTCTCGGCGCCGAGTTCGGCGAGGATGAGGGTGACGGCGAGCGGGTGTGTGATGTAGGGCTCGCCGCTCTTGCGCATCTGGCCGCGGTGCGAGGACTCGGCCAGCAGGTAGGCGTGGCGCAGGGGTTCGAGGTCGGCGTCGGGGAAGTGGGCGCGGTGCGCCTCGGCGACGTGCCCGATGGCGTCCGGGAGGCGGTCGCGGGCGGTGGGGCCGAGCAGGGCGGCCCGGCCCAGTCGGCGCAGGTCGATCCGCGGGCGGGCCCGCCTCCGGGGCGCCGACGGCGCCACCGGGCCCGGGGCCGCAGGGTTTGTGGCATCCGCACTCATGGGCACCTCCGGCTGCGTGGACCGGCGGACGGGATGCCCCAGGGCGTACGCGGCTCAGGGGTTGGCGTCGGATCCCCCGTCCGGGCCGGTGCTTGATGCTATCGAGCCCAGGACCCTCAGCCGACCGCCTCTCGGAGAGCGTGAAACGGATCACCCATTCGAGCGATGGCTCGGGAGGTTTACGGTTTTCGGTCAGATGACAAGGGGGCACCCGTGGATTTCCCCCGGGGCCCGCCCCCGCCGCCTGGGTCCTGCCCGGCGAGGCGGGCTCCGGCCCTGCGATCTCCGGCCGGGTCCCGGGTCAGCCGACCGCTGTTTCCAGCCATTCCGTGTCGATCTCGCCCTCGGCCACGAGCACGGCGGGGCCGGTCATCTCGATCTCGCCGTCCGGCCGCTCGGTGATGACCAGGGTGCCGCCGGGCACGTCGACGCGGTACGTCACCGGCGTGCCCGCGGCGGCGGGGTCGGCGCCGTCACGGCGGGCGGCGGCCACGGCGACGGCGCACGCGCCGGTGCCGCAGGAGCGGGTCTCGCCGGAACCGCGTTCGTGCACGCGCATCGCGACGTGGCGGGGGCCGCGGTCGACGACGAACTCGACGTTGACCCCGTCGGGGTAGGCGGCGGCCGGGCGGAACGGGGGCGGGGAGAGCAGGTCCCCGGCGTCCGCGAGGTCGTCGACGAAGGCGACCGCGTGCGGGTTGCCCATGTTGACGTTGCGCGCGGGCCACTCGCGCTCGCCGACGCGCACGGTGACGTCGCCCTCGGGGAGCCGGGCCCTGCCCATGCCCACCGTGATGTCACCGTCCTTGGCGATGTGCACCGTCTTCAGGCCCCCGCGGGTGGCGAGGGTGAGGTCGCCCTCCGTCGCGTGCCCGGCGTGCTGGAGGTAGCGCGCGAACACGCGTACGCCGTTGCCGCACATCTCCGCGACGGAACCGTCGCCGTTGCGGTAGTCCATGAACCACTCCGCCTCGGCCGCCATCTCCCGGGCCTCCGGGTGCGCGGCGGCACGCACGACGTGCAGCACGCCGTCGCCGCCGATGCCCGCGCGGCGGTCGCAGAGGGCGGCGACGGCGGCCGGGGACAGCTCCACGGCGTTCTCCGGGTCGGGGATGATCACGAAGTCGTTCTCCGTGCCGTGTCCCTTGAGGAAGGCGATACGGGTGCTCATGCCTCGATCGTACGGGGTGGGTACGACAACCCCGTGAGCACGGCCGCCCGCCGGGCCTTCTCACCGGCAGGGGGCGCAAAGGCCGCCGGAGGAGGCGCTGGACCGGCTGAGGAGGCCCTTGGAGGAGCGGCGGCCGCTGGGGCGGGGCCGGGGGACGACGGCCGGTGCGTGGGGCGCGGTGGGTGCGCAGGGTGCTCAGCGCAGGCCCGCGACGCGCCACACCGCCAGGGTGACGACCACGGCGACCATCAGGACGTACACGCCGATCATGCGCCAGTCGGGCCGCCGGCCGGTGTCGCGCGGCGGCAGCCCCGGCCAGGTGTACCCGACGCGGCGGGCGGCCATCGTGCCCCAGCCTGCCGCGCAGAGGCAGATCAGCAGCCCCAGCATGGCGATCATCGCGCCGCTGTCGCCGTCGAAGGCCAGCGGGAAGGCGAACATCAGCGAACCGACGGCCGCCAGGCCCACGATGGGCGCGAGCTGCCAGATGCGCAGCCGCCGCTGCGGGCGCAGCTCGACCTCGACCTCGGGTCCGGCGAACATCTCCTCGGGCTCCGGACCGTCGTCCGTGACACCGCCCTGCGTCTCGTCCGGGCCGTCGGGGCTCAGCGAGTCCTCGTCCTGGTCGTCACCGGCGCGTTCCACGGTGATGCGCTCGGGGCCTCGCGCGGTGAGGCGCTCGGTGTCCGGAGCGGTGATGCGCTCCGTGCTCTGTGCGGTGTCGCGAGGGCCGGCCTCCATCGCCACGCGCCCTCCCAACCAGGACTCATCTGTCGATCGAAACTTGATGATGGCACGGCGCCGGAGGCCTGGATGACGGCCTGGGCTTCCCGATGCCATCACGTGATCAGGCTGTAACCGGTCGTTCCACCAACGCCATGGCCAGGTGCGGAAGTTCCCGGAGATCGGCGGCGGCCCCGCTCAGCCAGTGCACGCGCGGGTCGCGCCGGAACCAGGAGTCCTGGCGGCGCGCGAAGCGTTTGGTGGCGCGCACGGTCTCCGCGCGCGCTTCCTCCAGCGTGCACTCCCCCGCGAGCGCCGCGAGGACCTGCTGGTACCCGAGTGCGCGGGAGGCCGTGCGCCCCGCGCGCAGGCCCTGCGCCTCCAGCGCGCGGACCTCCTCCACGAGCCCTGCGTCCCACATGCGGTCGACCCGGCGTGTGATGCGCTCGTCCAGCTCGGGCCGCGCCACGTCCACGCCGATCTGCACGGTGTCGTAGACCGAGTCGTGCCCGGGGAGGTTGGCCGTGAAGGGCCGGCCGGTGATCTCGATGACCTCCAGCGCGCGCACGATACGGCGTCCGTTGCCGGGCAGGATCGCGCGTGCGGCCTCCGGGTCGGCGGCGGCGAGCCGCGCGTGCAGGGCGCCCGGGCCGCGCAGCGTCAGCTCCTCCTCCAGCCGGGCCCGCACCTCGGGATCGGTCCCGGGGAACTGCAGGTTGTCGATGGCTCCTCGGACGTACAGCCCGGAGCCGCCGACCAGGACCGGCCAGCGCCCTTCGGCGAGCAGGGCGTCGATGTGTTCCCGGGCGAGCCGCTGGTACTCGGCGACCGAGGCGGTGACGCTCACGTCCCAGACGTCCAGGAGGTGGTGCGGTACGCCGCCGCGCTCCTCGGGCGTCAGCTTGGCGGTGCCGATGTCCATCCCTCGGTAGAGCTGCATGGAGTCGGCGTTGACGACCTCGCCGCCCAGGCGCTGGGCCAGGAACACGCCGAGATCGGACTTTCCGGCCGCGGTGGGGCCGACGACGGCGATGACGCGGGGGGCGGGGGGTGCGCTGCTCACCGCACCAGTCTCGCAAACCTTCGGCGGGCTCCTCGAACGAGTTACGTGACGGCACGCGAACGGGGTCGTTGCCCGTTGCGAGGTTCCCGCGGCCGGATCCCGGCGGGCGGTGGTCCGGGCATCACGCACGGACGCACCGGGCTACGCGGGATGCCGCCCGCACGAGTAACGTATGGAGTTGATATGGGCGTTTTTGCAAGGATTTTCCGGAGGTCGAAGGCGGCTGAGGAGGTGCCGGGCGCCGAGGAGCCGGCCGGCGCGGTGGCGAGTGGCGCGGCGGCGGCCGGGTCCGAGGCGGACGGCGGTGCCGCGACCGAGGGCGCCGGGGGCGGTACGGCGGACGTGGTGAAGGCCGCACGGACGCCCGACGACGGCGGCGACACCGCGGGCACGGAGGAGGACAGCGCCGCCGGGAGCGCCGTCGCCGAGGGCGTGGACATCCCCAAGCAGCAGTCCGCCGACGAGGCGGCAGGGCACGGAGCCGGAGAGGGCGCCCGCAGGTAGCTCTCCCGCCAGGGAAGGTGAACCATGGGTCTGCTGGACAACATGAAGGCCAGGCTGGGCCCGGCCAGGGACAAGGTGTCTGACCTCGCGCAGCGCCACGGCGGCTCGATCGAGCACGGGCTCGACAAGGCCGCGAGGATGGTCGACGAGAAGACCAAGGGCAAGTACAGCGACAAGATCCACGCGGGCACGGGCAAGGCCAAGGAGGCCGTGGACCGGCTCGCGCACCGGGAGGGGCCGGGCCCGGACGGGACCGCCGGCGCACCCGCGGAGACCGCGGGGGGCGCGGCGCCGGGTGGACCGGCCACGGGCGGCGGTCCGGACACGGGCGGCGCGGCTACGGGTGGCCCGGGCACGGCCCCGGGTGGCGACGCCGGGCGTACGGCTCCGCCCCCGCAGGAACCTCCGCAGGGGCCGCCCCCCGTGTCATGAGCGCGGTGCCCGTGGCGTGAGCGGCGGAGGTCGGCGGACGGCCGGGAGCAGCACGTGGTGGTGTCCCGGCCGTCCGCCGACCTCCGTCCCCGCCCCCCCGACCTCCGTGCATCACCCCGTCCGTCAGCCTCCGTCGGTCGTCCACCGTCCGTCGGCCCCGTCCGCCACCGCCGTGGTCCGGCGGCGGACCGCGCTCTCCGCCGGAACCCGGCGCGCGCGCCGTCAGCCCCCCGCTCCTCGGGGCCCTCTCGGCGTCAGGACCAGGCGGCCACCAGGTAGCCCACGCCGTACGGTGCCTCGTCGTAGAGGAGCGCCCCGGAGAGGTCAGCGCCCTCGGCCGCGCCCGCGAGCACCTGCCACGGGGCCCGGCCCGACACCTTGAGTTCGTACGCCAGTTCCGCGTCGAGCGCGGTGAGGGCCGCGACGTCCGCGGCGCCGAGTGCCCGGGCGGCCTCGGTGTCGAAGGGCTCGGCCCGCTCGTCGAGGTATCCCGGCGCCTTCAGCGACCGGCAGGCGCTGCCGTCGCCCATCACCAGCATCGCCACCCGTTCCGGCCGTGCGGCGATGTCCCGGCCCGCCGCCACGCACCGGTCCGCCGCCAGGGACTCACCGACGCCGAGCCCTTCGACGGGGGCGGCCGACCAGCCGGTCCGTTCGAGCAGCCACGCGGCGACGGCGAGCGAGGGCGGCAGCGGGCGCTCGGGGGCGCTGCCCGTGGCGGGACCCAGCCGTACGTCCAGGTCCACGCCGAAGCCGCGGAACGACCCCGGGGCTCCCTGCGGGTGCGGGCCGCGCCCGGACCGCTCGGCGGGGCCCACGACCAGGAGCCGGTCCGGCCGGGCGGCGGCGAGCACTCCCAGGGCGTCCGTGCACGCGGCGCGCGCCGCGTCCAGCTCGGGCGCGGCGCCCTGGGCGACCGCGGGCACGAGAAGGGGCGGGCAGGGGCAGACTGCGGCGGCGACAAGCATGATCGGCAGACTAGCCCGGAACGCCGGCCGACGACGGGCCTCCCCCTCCGTCCGGGCCGCCTCGCCCCCCGGCCCTCCATCGGCTCGCATCCGGGCCACGACCGGCCCGGATCCGGCCCCCCAACGAACTCGGACCCGGCTCACCGCCTCAAAGCCGGCCCCGCCCGACGGACGCCCGGCCACCGGCGCACCTCCGGCCGTGGGTGACCCGCACCCGGCCACCGGCGCACATCCGGCCCGTGACCGCCCCGCAGCCGGCCCAGGAAGGTCCGGCGCCCCGCCCACGGCCGGCCGCGCCCACGGCCGGCCGATTCGCACCCACCGCCGGTCGGCCGCCTCCGGGCCGGCCGCTGACGGACCGGCGCCGGAAGCGGCCACGCGAGCACCGTCCGCGAGCGCCGTCGGAGCAGTCCGCGACCGCGGCACGCTCCCGGCGGGCCGGACGAGAGCGGGTCAGTCGCAGCCGCAGCCGCTGTTCGCCGCGACCGGCAGCGGCTCCGGGACGCCGATCTTCGGCAGGCCCAGCATGACGCCGGCGGGCTTGGCCGCCTCGGCCGCGGTGCGCTTCTCCCAGGCGTCGCCCGCGCGCGTACGGCGCACCTCCAGCACCGGGCCCTCGGCGAGGAGGTGGTGCGGGGCGGCGTAGGTGACCTCGACGGTGGCCACGTCGCCGGGGCGGACGTCCTGGCCGGGCTTGGTGAAGTGGACCAGGCGGTTGTCGGGGGCGCGGCCGGAGAGGCGGTGGGTGGCGCCGTCCTTGCGGCCCTCGCCCTCGGCGACCATCAGTTCCACCGTGCGGCCGACCTGCTTCTTGTTCTCGTCCCAGGAGATCTCCTCCTGGAGGGCGACGAGCCGCTCGTAGCGCGCCTGGACGACCTCCTTGGGGATCTGGTCGTCCATCTCGGCGGCCGGGGTGCCGGGACGCTTGGAGTACTGGAAGGTGAACGCCTGCGCGAACCGCGCCTCGCGCACCACGTGCAGCGTCTGTTCGAAGTCCTCCTCGGTCTCGCCGGGGAAGCCCACGATGATGTCGGTGGTGATCGCGGCGTGCGGGATGGCGGCGCGCACCTTCTCGATGATCCCGAGGTAGCGCTCCTGGCGGTAGGAGCGGCGCATCGCCTTCAGGACCGTGTCGGAGCCGGACTGCAGGGGCATGTGCAGCTGCGGCATCACGTTCGGCGTCTCGGCCATGGCGGCGATCACGTCGTCGGTGAAGTCCCGCGGGTGCGGCGAGGTGAAGCGGACGCGCTCCAGGCCGTCGATCGTCCCGCAGGCGCGCAGCAGCTTGCTGAACGCCTCCCGGTCGCCGATGTCGGAGCCGTAGGCGTTGACGTTCTGGCCGAGCAGCGTGATCTCGGAGACGCCCTCGCCGACCAGGGCCTCGACCTCGGCGAGGATGTCGCCCGGGCGGCGGTCCTTCTCCTTGCCGCGCAGCGCCGGGACGATGCAGAAGGTGCACGTGTTGTTGCAGCCGACCGAGATGGACACCCACGCCGCGTACGCGCTCTCGCGCCGCGTCGGCAGCGTGGAGGGGAACGCCTCCAGCGACTCGGCGATCTCGACCTGCGCCTCCTCCTGGACGCGGGCGCGCTCCAGCAGGACGGGCAGCTTGCCGATGTTGTGCGTGCCGAAGACGACGTCGACCCAGGGCGCCTTCTTGACGATGGTGTCGCGGTCCTTCTGGGCCAGGCAGCCGCCGACCGCGATCTGCATCCCGGGCCGCTTCGCCTTCTTGGGGGCGAGGTGGCCGAGGTTGCCGTAGAGCCGGTTGTCGGCGTTCTCCCGGACGGCGCAGGTGTTGAAGACGACGACGTCCGCGTCACCGTCGGAGCCCTCCGGGGCCCGTACGTAACCCGCGTCCTCGAGCAGCCCGGCCAGCCGCTCGGAGTCGTGGACGTTCATCTGGCACCCGTAGGTGCGGATCTCGTAGCTGCGCGTGACGCCCACTTCTCGGCTCCGGTCGATGCTGCTCATGCCCATAAGGGTAGGCGCTCGCGGAAGTGCACCCGGACGGCCCAGCCACCGCCGCCCGACGACCGGACCGCCGCAGCCCGGCAGCCACCGAAGGGCCGCGCCCCAGCCCGCCCGGCGACCCGGCCCCCACCGCCCGCTCACCCTCGCCCGCCCCGGGCCACACCACCGCACGACGGCACGACGGCACAGCGCCGCGAGGCCGCGACACGCCACGGACGAGCGGTGGTTGGCTCCGGGGACGGGGCGCCGCCCCCAGAATGGGGCGTACCCGCCCAGAAGCGTTGTTTCCCGCTCACGGCAGCCCCTCCCGGACAGGTACGTGTGATGCAGCTACGTGACGCCCTGCGGGCCTCCGCCCCGGACGTGGCCCCGGCCGCCGCGCTGCGCGGCTGGCTGCTGCGCCCGGCCGGAGCGGCCTGGGTCGCCCTGCTCGCCGCCGTCCTGGTGGCGCGCACCGCGCACGTGGCGGTCGTGTACGCCCAGGGCGGCATGGACAACGCCTTCGTCGTCCGCGCGGGGCAGACGTGGCTGCACGGCGGTGCCCCGTACGCCGACCGACGGTTCCTGTACCTTCCGAGCGCCGTGCTGTTCGCTGCGGGGCAGGCGGCGCTGCCTGCGGTCGTGCTGAGGGTCGTCGCGCCCGTGGTGTGCGTGGGACTGGTCGTGGCCGGCTGGTGGTGCGCCGTGCGGCTGTTCCGGGTGCCGGCGCGCAGCCGGTTCGCGGTGCTGGGGCTGCTCGCCCTGGTGCTGTGCTGGGCGCCCGTCGGGCATCTGATCGACCTGGGCAACTGGACCGCGGTCAGTGCCCTGGCGCTGCCCCTGGCGCTGCTGCTGGCCGACCGCGGGCGCTGGGGCGCGGCCGGGGTGGTCCTGGGGCTGTCCGTCGCGGTCAAGCCGCTGCTCGTGCCCGTCGCCGTGCTGCTGCTCCTGGCCCGGCAGTGGCGCGCCCTGGCCTGGATGGTGGCGCTGCCGCTGGCGCTGTCCGCCGGGATGGCGCTGGTCATGCCGGACCCGGGCGGGTTCTTCACGCGCACGCTGCCGTTCCTGCTCAGGGGCGGCGACGCCCTGATGCGGCCGTTCGACTGCTCGCTGCCCGCCGTGCTGCCGCGGCTCGGGGTGCCGCCGGTCCTCGCCGAGGCGGTGGCACTCGCGGCGGCGGCGGCCGGTGTGGTGTGCGCGTGGCGGCGCTGGCGGCGCGCCGACCCCGGTCCGGCGCGGCTCGCGGACACGGCCGCCATGCTCATGCTCGCTTCGTACCTGCTGGCCCGGCCCTCCTACGAGCACTACCTGGTCGTCGTGGTGCCCCTGCTGGTCGCCGGGGCGTTCGAGGCCGGGTCGGTGACGCGCTCACCGTGGTTCTGGGCCGTGCTGGTGCCGCAGGTGCCGGAGTTCGCGTTCCCGCACCTGGAGGCGTCGACGCGGCGGGCGTTCAAGGACGCCGTCGCGCTGTGCGGGCTCGCGCTGGTCCTCGGGCTCGGGTGCGTGCGGCAGCGACCGCCCCGGGCGCCCTCCCGGCGGCCCGCCGATCCGGTGCCGGAGCTGTCCGGTCCGGTGCGCTGAGGGACGCGGGGCCCGTCAGGGGCTGTCGGGCTGCCAGCCCTGGCGGCGCAGCACCGCCGCCACGTCCGGTGCCTCGTAGTGATCTCCCTTGAGCACCTTGCCGTCGGCGCGGCGGGCGACCTGGCCGTCGGGGCCGAGCTTGGTCATGTTCGAACGGTGGATCTCGGCGATCACCTGGTCCAGGTCGATGCCGTGCACCAGGGCGGTGCCGTACGCCACGTACACCACGTCGGCCAGTTCGTGCGCCAGCCGGTCGAGCGGGCCGTCGACCGAGACCTCGGCCACTTCGGCCGCCTCCTCGGCCAGCAGCTCCCCCCGGTGCGCCGCCAGCTCGGGCGGCACCCGTACCGGTGTGCTGCGGACGTCGAGCCCGAAGGCCCGGTGGAACTGACGGACGAGGTCGGCGGGCGAGGAACTCATACGGCGACTCTAACCGCCGCCCGTGACACTGCCGCACCGCCCGAGCGCCCGGCCTGCCACCACTCCCCGCCCCCCGTGGCCCACCCGCTCCGCCTCCACTCACCGCCCTCCGTCACCCTCCCCATCGCCCCACGGCCGCCTCCCTCCGGGCCCCGTCGCCCCACGGCCGCCTCCCTCCGGCCCCCCGCCCCCCGGCCCCGGCCCCGCCCGCCCCTGGCCAGTTCCGCACCCCGGCTGGCAGGATCGCGCGCATGTCCAAGCTGTTCCGTTCCGTCGGCAGGCGCCGTGGTCTGCAGGGCGCGGCCGTCCTCGCCGTCGTCCTCGGGCTGCTGCTGTGGTGGCTGCTGCCGCTGGGCGACCCTCCACCGAGGGGGACGATCGCCTTCAGCACCGGGACCACGCGCGGGGTCTACCACGAGTACGGCGTGCGGCTGCGCACCGCGTTCGCCAAGGACATGCCGGACCTGAAGGTGCGGTTGCTGACCAGCGACGGTTCGCAGGAGAACGTCGCGCGGGTGGCGACCCGCAAGGCCGACTTCACGATCGCCGCGGCCGACGCGGTGGAGACGTACGTACTGGACCACGGGCCGGGCGCGTCCCGGCTGCGCGGGGTCGCCCGCCTCTACGACGACTACGTGCAGCTCGTCGTGGCGCGTGACTCGCCGATCCACTCGGTGGCGGACCTGCGCGGCAGGCGGGTGGCGGTCGGCCCGCCGGAGTCGGGCGTCCGGCTGATCGCGGAACGGGTGCTCGAGGCCGCCGGGATCGACCCGCACACGGGCATCCGGCCCATGGCCGACGGGATCGACACCGGGCCGGGCCGGCTGCGTACGCACGCGATCGACGCGTTCTTCTGGTCGGGCGGGCTGCCCACGGACGGGCTGACCCAGCTCGCCTCGAAGTTCGCCTTCCGGTTCGTGCCGATCGACACCGACCTGGTCGCCAGGCTGCACGCCGAGGGCGGCGCCACCCGCTACTACCGCGCGACCAACATGCCGGAGTCGGCGTACCCGGCGGTGCAGGACGGCTCGACGGTGCCCACCATCGCCGTCTCCAACCTGCTGATGACCCGCGAGGACGTGGACCCGAGGCTCACCGAGTGGCTGACCCGGGCGGTGATCAAGAGCCGCGACCAGATCGGCGCCCACGTCCACTCCGCCCAGCTGGTCGACCTGCGCACCGCGATCTACACCGACCCGCTGGTCCTGCACGAGGGCGCCCGCCGCTACTACCGGTCCGTCAAACCGTAGGCGGCGCGGCGCCACCCGCCACTCGCTACCCGTCCCGGCCCGCGCCCGCAGCCCCACCGGCGCACACCCCGTACGCGCCGGCGCCTCGTCAGGCCACCGGTGCGCCGGCCGGCGGACCGGGGCGCGGGTCCGTCCTCGGGACGGTCACCGTCACCTTCAGCCCGCGCGGCTCCTCGGCGCGGTGGGCGGCGTACGAGAGGGAGCCGCCGCCCGCGGCGAGCAGCGCGCGGGAGATGGACAGGCCGAGTCCGGAGCCGTTGACGTTCTGGTGGCGGCCGCTGCGCCAGAACCGGTCGCCGACGCGGGCCAGTTCGTCGTCGGTGAGGCCGGGGCCGTGGTCGGCGACCACGACCGTGGAGGTGTCGCCGCCGCCGGAGACCGTCACCTCGACGCGTTCGCCCGCCGGCGTGAACTTCACCGCGTTGTCGATCACCGCGTCCAGGGCGGAGGAGAGCGCCACCGGATCGGCCCAGGCCGTGGTGGCCGGGCACTCCCCGACCAGGCGCACCCCCTTGGCCTCGGCGGCGGGCGACCAGGCGGCCACCCGCTCCTCGGTCAGCTCGCCGATGTCGATGAGCTGGAGGTCGGCCTCCGCGTGCTCGGCGAGCGCCAGGTCCAGCAGGTCGTCCAGGACCTGCGCGAGCCGCTTGCCCTCGGTGCGGACGGAGGCGATCTCCTCGTTGCCCTCGGGCAGTTCCAGGGCGAGCAGTTCGATGCGCAGCAGGAGCGCGGCCAGCGGGTTGCGCAACTGGTGGGAGGCGTCGGCGACGAAGGCGCGCTGCTGCTCCAGGACGTCCTCGACGTTGCCCGCCATCTCGTTGAACGACCGGGCGAGCCGTCTGAGTTCCGGCGGGCCGCCGGCCACCGCGACCCGGGACTTCAGGCGTCCGGTGGCGATGTCGTGGGTGGTCGCGTCGAGCACCCGGACGGGTCGCAGCACCCAGCCGGTCAGGCGCAGGGCCGCCCCGACGGCGACCAGCATGGCGACGGTCTCGCCCGCGCCGAGGATCAGCCAGTCCTGCAGCGTCCGGGCGCGCATCTGCCCGGTCGGTGAGTCGGTGACGACGACCGCGACGACGTCACCGTCCCGGATGACGGGCGAGGCGACGACCAGCCGGTACCGCTGCCAGGGCCAGACCTGTTCGGGGTCGTGGCTGCGGCGGCTCAGTTTGGCCTCGCCGAAGGCCTCGTGCACCTCTCCCTCGGCGGGCAGCGCCCAGTCGGCCGGGGCGCTGGCCATGGGGACGCCGGTGCGGTAGAAGACGCCGGCCCGGATGCCGTACACCTCGTGGTAGCTCGCGAGTTCGCGTCTGAGCGTCTCCAGCCGCTCGTCGGGGACGGTACGGCGCGAGCCCATGGGCCGGTCGGTGACGAACTGGGCGAGGGCGGCGAAGCGTGCCGTGTCGTCGATGCGGTCGACGACGACCTTCTGCTGTTCGCCCGCGGCGAGGCTGACGGCGAGCGGGAACCCGAGGGCGAGCAGGACCGCCGCCATCAGGACGATCAGCAGCGGCAGCAGACGTGTGCGCACCCGGACCCGCTACGTGGCCGGGGCGACGAGGCGGTAGCCGACGCCGCGGACGGTCTCGATCAGCGCCGGCATCCGCAGTTTGGAGCGCAGGGAGGCGACGTGCACCTCCAGGGTGCGGCCGGTGCCCTCCCAGCTGGTGCGCCACACCTCGCTGATGATCTGTTCCCGCCGGAAGACCACTCCGGGACGCTGGGCGAGCAGGGCGAGCAGGTCGAACTCCTTGCGGGTCAGCTGGACGGACGTGCCGTCCACGCTCACCTGCCGGGTGGGCAGTTCGATGTGGACCGGACCGAGCCGCAGGCCGCCCTCGGCGGCCCCGCCCGGGTCCTCGTGGACGGTGCGGCGGCTGACGGCGTGGATCCGGGCGAGCAGCTCACCGGTGTCGTACGGCTTGACGACGTAGTCGTCGGCGCCGAGGTTGAGGCCATGGATGCGCGAGCGGACGTCGGCCCGCGCGGTGACCATGATCACCGGCGTGCTGGTGCGCTTGCGGATCTTGCCGCAGACCTCGTAACCGTCCTGGTCGGGCAGACCGAGGTCGAGCAGGACCACGCCGAAGCATGCCCCCTCCGGGACGAGTGCCTGGAGCGCCTCCTCCCCGCTGCGGGCGTGGGTGACGTCGAAACCGTGCCGGGCCAGGATCGCGGACAGTGCGGCGGCGACGTGGTTGTCGTCCTCGACCAGGAGCAGTCTCAACCCGGGCCCCTCCCGTTCATCGTCATGTCGTCGTACGCCGGGCGCGGCGAAGCGGTGCGCACGCGCGTGGGTGCACCATGGCAGTCACGCCGATGGACGAGGACGCCGTCAAGAGGCTGCCGGTTGCGCGCCCGCTGTCGTTATCCAGCCGGTACGCGCGTTTGTGTGACGCGCTACGACGGGTGTCCGATTGCTATCGGATCGTGATGCTCAGATGTACCTCAGATGTACTGACGCTGGTCGCGCGGCGTGGCTACTGTCCTGCGAAACCGATGAGGACGGAGCCTGAAAGCGATGACCGAAGTATCGGTGGCCAAGGAAGACGTGGCCTCGACCGGCGATCTGGTCGTTCTGAAGAGCGTCAACAAGCACTTCGGCGCGTTGCACGTGCTCCAGGACATCGAGCTGACGATCTCCCGCGGCGAGGTCGTCGTGGTCATCGGGCCCTCCGGGTCCGGGAAGTCCACCCTGTGCCGCACCATCAACCGTCTGGAGACCATCGACTCCGGCACGATCACGATCGACGGCCGTCCGCTGCCCCCGGAGGGCAAGGAGCTGGCCCGGTTGCGTGCCGACGTCGGGATGGTCTTCCAGTCCTTCAACCTCTTCGCGCACAAGACCGTGCTGGAGAACGTGACGCTGGGCCAGATCAAGGTCCGCCGCACGGACAAACAGGCGGCCGAGGAGCGGGCCCGGGCCCTGCTCGACCGGGTCGGCGTGGGCGCGCAGGCGGACAAGTACCCGGCGCAGCTCTCCGGCGGCCAGCAGCAGCGCGTGGCGATCGCACGGGCGCTGGCGATGGAGCCGAAGGTCATGCTCTTCGACGAGCCGACCTCCGCGCTGGACCCCGAGATGATCAACGAGGTGCTGGAGGTCATGCAGCAGCTCGCGCGGGACGGCATGACGATGATCGTCGTCACCCATGAGATGGGATTCGCCCGGTCGGCTGCCAACCGGGTGGTCTTCATGGCGGACGGCCGCATCATCGAGCAGGCTGCGCCCGACCAGTTCTTCAGCAATCCGCGCAGCGACCGGGCCAAGGACTTCCTGTCGAAGATCCTGCACCACTGACGAACGCTCCGGCCGCGGGCGCCGCGCACGGCCTGCGTCCGGCCCGGCCCGGCCGGCCGGACGGCGCACCGCCCACCGGCCGCCGCCCCACCGACCGGGCCGCGGCCACCGGCCGGCCACGTACGACGCCCGCCGGACGGACCACGCACCACCAGCCGGACCACGCACCACCAGCCGGTCCGCGCCACCGCAGGACGGTGGACCGGCGGCCGCCCACCGGCGGCGCGGGGCGGCGTCCGGCCCCTTCCGGCACCCGTGCCGGCCTCCGTACCCGCCCCCACGGCGCCGTCACCCCCGCAGGGTCCCGGCTCCCGACCGGGCCTTTGAGCCTTTCAGCAAAGGAAGTTCAGCATGAAGCTCCGCAAGGTCACCGCCGCCTCGGCCGTCGTGCTCGCCCTCGCCGTCTCGGCGACGGCGTGCGGTTCGGACAAGAAGGACGGCGGGTCGTCGGGTGGCGGCAAGAAGATCGCCATCGGCATCAAGTACGACCAGCCCGGCCTCGGCCAGAAGACGCCGCAGGGCTACTCCGGCTTCGACGTGGACGTGGCCAAGTACGTCGCCAAGAAGCTCGGTTACAACGAGGACCAGATCGAGTGGAAGGAGTCGAAGAGCGCCGACCGCGAGACCATGCTGGCCCGCGGTGACGTGCAGTTCATCGCCGCCACCTACTCGATCACCCCGGAGCGCGAGAAGAAGGTCGACTTCGCCGGCCCGTACCTGCTCGCCCACCAGGACGTCCTGGTCCGCGCCGACGAGGACTCGATCAAGTCGGCGGGCGACCTGAACAGCAAGAAGCTGTGTTCGGTCACCGGTTCGACCTCGGCGCAGAACGTCAAGGAGAAGCTGGCCCCCAAGGCGAACCTGCTGAAGTACCCGACGTACTCGGCCTGCCTCAACGGCCTGCAGAACAAGGCGATCGACGCCCTGACGACGGACGACTCGATCCTCGCCGGTTACGCCTCCCAGCCCCAGTTCAAGGGCAAGTTCAAGCTGGGCGGCCTGAAGATGACCAACGAGAACTACGGCATCGGCGTCAAGAAGGGCAGCGACCTCAAGGACAAGATCAACAAGGCGCTGACGGACATGGTCTCCGACGGTTCCTGGGAGAAGGCCGTGAAGGCCAACTTCGGTCCGGCGAACTACCAGTACGAGCAGGCGCCGAAGATCGGCGACGTCAAGAGCTGAGTCAGCGCCCGCCGGGTGCGCCGCTCCCCAGGGGGCGGCGCACCGGGGCCCACCACACGCGGAAGCGCGGGAGATCGTGTTCGACTTTCTTGAAGGCTACGACCTGCTGGGAGCCTTCTGGGTGACGGTGCAGCTCACCCTGCTCTCGGCCGTCGGTTCCCTGGTCTGGGGCACCCTGCTGGCCGCCATGCGCGTCGGCCCGGTGCCGCTCATGCGCGGTTTCGGCACCGCGTACGTCAACGTCGTGCGGAACATTCCGCTGACGGTGATCATCCTGTTCACCTCGCTGGGCCTGAACCAGACCCTCGGCGTGCGCCTCGGCTCGGAGAACTTCGACACCATCAACTTCCGGCTGGCCGTGCTCGGTCTGATCGCCTACACCTCGGCGTTCGTCTGCGAGGCCATCCGCTCCGGCATCAACACGGTGCCGGTCGGCCAGGCGGAGGCGGCCCGCGCGCTCGGGCTGAACTTCACCCAGGTGCTGACCCTGGTGGTGCTGCCGCAGGCGTTCCGCTCGGTCGTCGGCCCCCTCACCAACGTCCTGATCGCGCTCACCAAGAACACCACGGTGGCCGCCGCGATCGGTGTGGCCGAGGCGGCCCTGCTGATGAAGGACATCCTGGAGAACGAGGCACAGCTCCTGCTGACCGCGGCGGTCTTCGCGTTCGGCTTCGTGTGCCTGACGCTGCCGACCGGCCTGGTCCTCGGCTGGGTCAGCAAGAAGGTGGCGGTGAAGCGATGAGTTCCTCGGTGCTGTACGACGCGCAGGGGCCCAGGGCCAAACGGCGCAACGTCGTCTACTCGATCGTGTTCGTTCTCGCGCTCGCGGCCCTCCTGTGGTGGGTCTACCAGGGCCTGAGTGACAAGGGGCAGCTGGACTGGGAGAAGTGGAAGCCGTTCTTCGCCGGTTCCGAGGCGTGGACGACGTACATCCTGCCGGGGCTGAAGAACACGCTGATCGCCGCCGCCCTGTCGATGGTCATCGCCTTGCCGCTGGGTGCGGTCTTCGGCATCGCGCGGCTCTCCGACCACGCCTGGATCCGGGTGCCGGCCGCCGTGATCGTGGAGTTCTTCCGCGCCATCCCGGTGCTGATGCTGATGATCTTCGGTCTGGCGCTGTTCGCCCAGTACACGAACGTCGGTTCGGACGACCGCCCGCTGTACGCCGTCGTCACCGGCCTGGTGCTCTACAACGCCTCGGTCCTGGCGGAGATCGTCCGGGCGGGCATCCTGTCGCTGCCCAAGGGGCAGGCCGAGGCGGGGCAGGCCATCGGTCTGCGCAAGACCCAGGTCATGACGTCGATCCTGCTGCCGCAGGCGGTCACCGCGATGCTGCCGGCCATCGTGAGCCAGCTCGTGGTGATCGTGAAGGACACCGCGCTGGGCGGCGCGATCCTCACCTTCCCCGAACTGCTCGCGTCGGTCTCCCCGATGAGTTCGTACTACGGTGCGAACACCATCGCCAGCTTCACCATCGTCGCCGTCATCTACATCGTGCTGAACTTCAGCCTCACCAGCTTCGCGAGCTGGCTGGAACGCCGGCTGCGGCGGGCCAAGAAGTCCACCGGCGCGGTGCTCGCGCCGACGGCGGTGGCGGACGCCGAGTCGACGAGCGCCGCCGTCTGACGGCACGTCACCCGGCAGGCGCCGCACGGGGGCAGCGGAGTGATCACCGCTGCCCCCGTCACTTGACGCAAGCAGCGGCAATGGGTTGCATACGTTCTGTGATCGTGCACCTTGCTCCAGCCGTCTGTTCACGTCTGTCCGTCAGGACACCGCTGCGGGCAGGGGGCGCCGCGCCGTGGATCCGGTGATCGTCGTCGGAGCGGGGCCCGTCGGGCTCACGCTCGCCCTGGCGCTGGCACGTCAGGAAGTGCCGTCCGTCGTGCTCGACGAGACACCGGGCACGGAGCCGGTACGGGCGGCGCGCACCGTCGTCCTGCGCGAGGACACCGCCGCCCTCGTGGAGCGGCTGGCCGGTACCCCGCTCGGCCGGGCCGGACTGCGCTGGGCCGGGTGGTGGTCCATGCGGCGCAAACAGGTGACCGGCGAAGTCGCCTTCGACGCGGCCGATCCGGCGCCGCTGCACATCGCCCAGCACGACCTCACCGGCGCCCTGCGCGCCGCCGTGGCCCGCGAGCCGCTGATCGAACTGGCCACCGACAGCCGGCTCGACGCCCTGGAGCAGGAGTCGGCGGGCGTGAGCGCGCACACCCGGGGGGCCGCCGGCACCTGGTGGCGCGGCAGTCACCTCGTCGGCTGCGACGGGCCGCGCTCGACCGTGCGCAAACTCCAGGACATCCGGTTTCCCGGCCGCACCGCCGTCGAGCGGTACGCCGTGGCCGCGCTGCGCACCGCACTCCCCCGGCCCGAGGAAGCGTTCCTCCACCGGAACCCGTCGTGGCGGACGTCCGGGCCCTCGGCCGGTGAGATCACGGCGCGGCCGCTGCCGGACGACGTGTGGCGCCTCGACTGGCTGCTGCCGCCCGGCAAGGACCTGGTCACCCCCGAACTGCTGCTCGCCCGCATCCGCGAGACCCTCACCGGCTGGACCGGCGAGAGCGCACCGGCGTACGAACTGCTGGACACCGGCGTGCACACGGTGCACCACCGGGTGGCCCGCCGCTGGCGCAACGGACGCGTCCTCCTGGCCGGGGACGCGGCGCACCTGCTGGGCGCGTTCGGCACCCAGGGACTGGACGAAGGACTGCGGGACGCCGACAACCTCGCCTGGAAACTGGCCCTCACCTGGCACCACGGCCCGCACGAGGCACTGCTCGACAGCTACCAGACGGAGCGGCGGGCGGTCGTCGCCTCCCGGCTGCGCGCCGCCGACCAGCTGCTGCCCGTGCTGCGCGGGGGCGGCGGACTGCGGTCCTACGTCCCCGGGACCGCTCGCGGACACGACGCGTCGCTGATGGACGGCCACCTGGGGCGCGGAACCCTGGGTGCGCCGGGGGAGTACGCGGACTCGCCGCTCGCACCCCCGCGCTTCGACGCGGAGGCACCCGTGGCCACGCCCCCGGGAGCGGCGGTCGCGGACGTGGTGGTGACGGCGGAGGACGGCTCGTTCGTCCCGCTGCGGGACCGGCTCGGCCGCGGGGCGCTGCTGGTCGTGCTGGTGGCGCCGGGCACGGTGGTGTGGGAGCGCCGGCACTGGGTGAGCGCCGGGATCATGCCCCGGCTGGCCGCCGCGGTGGCCGCGCTGCCGCACCCCGCCGAACTGCTGGTGGCCGAGAGCTACCCGGGCGCGGCGCCGCACACCGTGCTCCTGGTGCGCCCCGACGGGCACCTGGTCACCGCGCTGAGCGGGGTCCGCCCGGCCGACCTGTACACCGCGGCCGAGGCGACCCTGGGCGGCGCGACGCCCGCCGATGCCCGGGCGGAGGCCGGCGCCCACTGAGACACCCGGCCGGGCGAGCGGACAGGCCGTACCCGGCCAGGACCGGTCCGGGGCGGCGTGGCTTGAGCGGGCTGGAGGTTCTGGGGGCCTGAGAGGGGGGGGCGGCCTGGGCGTCCTGGGGGGGAGCTGGGGAGCCTGGAGGGGGTGGACTGGGCGTCCTGGGGGTGGCTCGGGACCAGGGCTCGCTCGGGGGTCTGCCTGGTGTGGCTGGGGACCTGGGGTGGCCCGGGGGTCTGTCTTGTGTGGCTCGGGACCTGGGGTCGCTCGCGGTCTTGGGGGTGGCTCGGGGATCTGCCATGTGTGGCTCGGGACCGGGGGTCGCTCGGGGCCTTGGGAGTGGCTCGGGGGCCGGGTGGCGCGGGGGCTCGACGGCTGGGCACCCTCGGGGCCGGCCTCTGGACGGCCACTCACCGTGACCGTCGTCCGCATGGTGACAGTGTGTTGACCGCTTCCGTCCCCCATGGTGTACTCCGGATCGTGACCGACACCGATGTGCGCCTGTGGCGGAGGGTCCATATGGACCTCCTCCGCTATGCGGGCTGCGTGTGTCGCCCGTCCCGCTGAATTCGCGCCCCCTTCTCCTTCTCTCTTCCGCGCGCGACGCCGACGCCTGCGCAGCGCTGTGCACGCACTGTGTTCAGGTGCCGTGGCTCCACGGCTGTTCCCTCACCACGCTGTTCCGCGCAAGGGTGCCGTCGCGCGCGTTCCGCGAACCCACTTCAGGACGGTGTGCATGTCTGTCTCCTCCTCCCCGTCGGCCCCCGCCCCCACCACCTCGCTTCCCGCCGCGCCCGCCGCGGAGCCGCCCACGCAGGCGGAACTCCTCGACTTCGCCGAACGCGCCGCCGCCGACGCGGAGCTGATCGCCTCGCTGCCGCTCGACCCCGAGGGCCGCACCTGGGTCCGTCTGGACGGCCCCCGTGGCAGTGAGGCCTGGCTGATCGGCTGGCCACCCCGCACCGGTACGGGCTGGCACGACCACGCCGACTCGGTCGGTGCCTTCGTCACCGCCACCGGCGAACTCACGGAGAACTCGCTCGCCGCACGGCTGCCCACCGACGGCTGGAAGACCCTGGAACTCACCGAGGGCGTCGACCGCGAACGACGGCTGCCGGCCGGTCGGGGCCGTGCCTTCGGCCGACACCACGTCCACGAGGTGCTGAACGAGTCGAGCGACCGGCACGCTGTGTCTGTGCACGCCTACTACCCGCCGCTGCCCCGGATCCGCCGTTACAGCCGCTCCGGACCGGTGCTGCGCCTGGAACAGGTCGAGCGCCCCGAGGACTGGCAGTGAGCAGCGATGCGACAGACGCGAAAGGACCGGCAGTGAGCGACGTGAACGAAGAGCAGACCGGGATCGACGAGTTGCTGGAACAGGTGCGCCGCACCTACGTGCGTGTCGAACCGCACGAGGCGTACGCCGCCGCCCGGGCCGGCGAGGCCCTGCTGGTCGACATCCGCTACGCCGCGCTGCGGGAGCGGGACGGACTGGTGCCCGGTGCTCTGGTCGTCGAGCGCAACGAACTGGAGTGGCGGCTTGATCCCCAGGGCAGCCATCGCCTCCCCGAGGCCACCGGTCACGACCTGCGCGTCGTCGTCATCTGCAACGAGGGCTATGCGTCGAGCCTCGCGGCGGTCTCCCTGCACCAGCTCGGTCTGCGCCGGGCGACCGACCTGACCGGCGGCTTCCAGGCGTGGCGATCGGCCGGTCTTCCGGTCCTGGCCCCGGCCCTCCCCTGAGACCCCGGGCCTGATTCTCGGGGCCCCGGGCCCGGAGGTCACATTCCGGCCTGGGGCTCTGGGCTCCGGTGTCGCGCTCCGCGCTCCAGCCTCGGATCCCGGACGGCTCGGACGCCACGTTCCGGCTTCGGGCCCTGGCCACCGGCGTCACGCTCCCGCACCAGCCCCGGCTCCCGGGCCCGGGCCCGGGCCCGGGCGTCGCGCTGCGGAAATCGCCTCTCCGGCTGGAGCCTGGGCCGGGGCAGCGGCCTCACCTGTCGGCCGCGGGCGGTCGGCCCCGCTCCCGTCTCGGGGCTCCCGCCACAGTGCTCCTCCGGGGGCCGCCTCAGTACCCCTCCTCCCCGAGGAACTCGGTGTCCTCGCCCTCCTCCTCCAGTGCCTGGCGCACCACCCGCAGGGCCAGGCCCTGGGAGTAGCCCTTGCGGGCGAGCATGCCCGCCAGACGGCGCAGCCGTTTGTCACGGTCCAGGCCCCGGGTGGAGCGCAGCTTGCGAGCGACCAGGTCCCGCGCGGTGGCTTCCTCCTGCTCGGCGTCGAGCCGCCCGACGGCCTCCTCGATCAGCGCTCCCTCGACCCCCTTGGTACGCAGTTCCTGGGCGAGCGCGCGACGGGACAGTCCGCGCCCGTGGTGCCGGGACTCCACCCAGGCGTCCGCGAACGCGCTGTCGTCGATCAGCCCGACCTCCTCGAAACGGGACAGCACCTCCTGCGCCGCGTCGTCCGGGATCTCCCGCTTGCGCAGGGCGTCCGCCAGTTGCTTGCGGGTACGCGGGGTCCCGGTGAGCAGGCGCAGACAGATCGCCCGTGCCCGCTCCACCGGGTCCCCCGGAGACTCCCCCTGTCCGGCCCTCGGCGAGGAAGGGATGTCTCCGTCCACCGCGGACGCCTCGCCGGTGTCCCGCCGACGACGCCCGCGCCCGCCGTACGGCCCGCCGTCACGCGAGCCGCCCCGGCGTGCGCCACCTGTGCCGGAGCCGGACACGCCCCGTGACCCGCCCTGGGCCCGCCGTCGCCCGCCGCCGCGCCCCTCGCCTCCGTACGCGTCGGCGTCGTGGTGGGGGTCGTGAGGGTCGTGTCCGTGGACATCTCCCCCGTGGACGTCGTCCCCGTGGACTCCCGGACCGGTGGACGCGCCGGCACCGAGGCGGTCTCCGGTGCCCCTCCCCCGTGGGGCACCGAAGGCCGGGGCCGCGTACCCGTCCTCGTCCTCGGGCCAGTCCGTTCGTCGTGTCACGGTCAGCTCTTGGCGGTGGCGGCCTTGGGCTTGGTGGCCTTGGCGGCCGCCGGGGCGGGCACCGTCTTGGCCGCGTCACCCGTGGCGGTGGCTGCCATCGCGTCCGCCTCCGGCTCGGCGGCGGGCTCCTCCGGACGCACGCCGACGCCCAGCTTCACCTTGATCTTCTTCTCGATCTCGTCGGCCAGGTCGGGGTTGTCCTTCAGGAAGTTGCGCGCGTTCTCCTTGCCCTGGCCGAGCTGGTCGCCCTCGTACGTGTACCAGGCACCGGCCTTGCGGACGAAGCCGTGCTCCACGCCCATGTCGATCAGGCCGCCCTCACGGCTGATGCCCTGGCCGTAGAGGATGTCGAACTCCGCCTGCTTGAAGGGCGGCGCGACCTTGTTCTTGACGACCTTGCAGCGGGTGCGGTTGCCGACCGCCTCCGTGCCGTCCTTCAGGGTCTCGATGCGGCGGATGTCGATGCGCACCGAGGCGTAGAACTTCAGCGCGCGGCCACCGGTCGTGGTCTCCGGCGAGCCGAACATCACGCCGATCTTCTCGCGCAGCTGGTTGATGAAGATCGCGGTGGTCTTCGACTGGTTGAGCGCGCTGGTGATCTTGCGCAGGGCCTGGCTCATCAGACGGGCCTGCAGACCGACGTGGCTGTCGCCCATCTCGCCCTCGATCTCCGCGCGCGGCACGAGCGCGGCGACGGAGTCGATGACGATGAGGTCGAGCGCACCGGAGCGGACCAGCATGTCCACGATCTCCAGCGCCTGCTCGCCGTTGTCCGGCTGGGAGAGGATCAGGTTGTCGATGTCGACGCCGAGCTTCTTCGCGTACTCGGGGTCGAGGGCGTGCTCGGCGTCCACGAAGGCGACCTGGCCGCCGGCCCGCTGCGCGTTCGCCACGGCGTGCAGGGTCAGGGTCGTCTTGCCGGAGGACTCCGGGCCGTAGATCTCCACGACGCGGCCGCGCGGCAGGCCGCCGACGCCGAGGGCCACGTCGAGCGCGGTCGACCCGGTGGGGATGACCTCGATGGGCTCCTTCGACCGCTCGCCCATGCGCATGACCGCGCCCTTGCCGAATTGCCGTTCAATCTGTGCGAGCGCGGCGTCCAGCGCCTTCTCGCGGTCGGTTCCTGCCATGGGTTCCACCCGATTTGCTTGAGTCGATCGCTTCACGTCAAAGACGCTAACGCCTGCCACTGACAATGCGCCTCGACGCCCGTCCGGCCTGTGGATAACCAGGGGTCAAAACGCCCTATAGGTGGGCGAAATCCCCTCGGTTGAGCCTCGCCGACGCCTCCATGAGAATGGATGTTCGATTTTCATGTCAAGCGCACCACGGGCCACCCCGGCCCCGGGGGCCTGTCCCTGAACCGGCCCCGTTCCCGCCTCCTCCCAGCGGGGTACGACAGGTGCCTCCACCCGGACGACGCCAGGGCGCGGCGCCGCCGCAAGGCCGCCGTTCTGGCAGTCTTCACTCCCCGCCGCGCCCCTCCGCCCTGGTGGCGTACGCCCGAGCACTGCCCCCGTCGAACGGCTGTGCCACACGACCGGCCTCCTGCTCGCCCTCTCCGGCCTGGCCGCACCGGCTCCGCTCTGCCCCGCACCGTTCTGGACGAGCAGGTCCGCGGACGGATCGTCACCGCCGCGGCCGGCGTCTGGGCGGCAGCGGTCGTAGGCGCCGGTGTCCGGGCGGCCCTCAGCCTGTGGGGCCCCGCCGGTTCACTCGCCGGTGGCGCCTTCCTCGGCCACCCCGGCGCCCCCCGCCCCCGCCGTCCGGGACCCGGCCACCGCCGCCGCGGTACCGGACTCCTGCCGGGCGGCACCGGGCTCCTCCTGGGGCCTTGCGGGCTCCGCCGCCCACAGCCGTCGAAGGCGGGTGCGCAGGCCCGGTGCCGGGGCCCGGGTGCGGTGACCGTGGACGCGGGGGTCGTCGGTGACGGCGTACCGCTTCACGTACGCCCCGAGGAAGGCCTGCAGGGTGGCGACCGCCGGGATGGCGATCAGCGCGCCGACGGCACCGAGCAGCGCGGTGCCCGCGATGACCGAGCCGAAGGCGACCGCCGGGTGGATGTCGACGGTCTTCGCGGTCAGCTTGGGCTGCAGCATGTAGTTCTCGAACTGCTGGTAGACCACGACGAAGATCAGCACCCACAGCGCGTACCAGGGGTTGACCGTGAAGGCGATCAGCATCGGCAGGGCGCCCGCGAGATAGGTGCCGATGGTGGGGATGAACTGCGACACGAGGCCCACCCACACACCGAGCACGGGCGCGTACGGAACGCCGAGGGCCTGGAGCAGGACGTAGTGCGCGATCCCGGAGACGAGCGCCATCAGGCTGCGCGAGTACAGGTATCCGCCCGTCTTGTCGACGGCGATCTCCCAGGCGCGCAGCACCTCGGCCTGGCGGGCGGGCGGCAGCACCGAGCACAGGGCACGGCGCAGCCGCGGCCCGTCGGCGGCGAAGTAGAACGAGAACAGACCGATCGTGAGCATCTGGAAGAGGCCGCCGAGCACCTGGGTGGACACGTCGAGCACACCGGCGGCGCCGTTCTGCGCGTACTTGCGCAGCCAGTCGGAGTGGAGCAGCCCTTCCTGGATGTCGACCCGCCGCAGGTCGGTGTGGAACTTCGTGTTGACCCAGTGGATGACGGAGTCGAGGTACTCGGGGAAGCCCTCGACCATCTTGATGATCTGTCCGGCGAGCATCGACCCGAGCAGGGTGACGAAGCCCGCGACGGCGATCGTCAGGCCCAGGAAGACCAGGAAGGTGGCGAATCCCCGGCGCATGCCGCGGGCCGCCATGCGGCTCACCGCCGGTTCGATGGCCAGGGCCAGGAAGAACGCGATCAGGATGTTGACCAGCAGGCCGGTCAGCTGGTGGAAGGCCCAGCTGCCGAACTGGAAGGCTGCGACGAGCGCGAGGGCGAGCACCATGGCGCGGGGCAGCCAGCGCGGCATGCGCGCGGTCGGCCGGGCAGCGCCCTCGGCGGGGGGCCGGGGAGGCGGTGTCGTACCGGTCGGGGTGGTGTGCGGGGTCGTCTGCCCGGACTCGTCAGTGGGTGCCACCATGCCAGTGTCGCCCACGCCACCGACAGTCCCGTACGGTCCGGCCGCCTTTGTGACCGGTCAGCGTCTTTCTCCTGGGACGTTCATCACGTGGCAGACCACGCGCCAGACGTCCTTGGCCTCCCAGCCGGCCGCCAGCGCCTCGTGCACCGTGCGCCCGCCCAGTTCGGACATGACGTGATCGCGTGCGAAGGTTTCGGCGTACCCGGCACCGAAGTGCTCCGCCATCCGCTCCCAGAAGACCGTCAACCGCATGCCCCCAGTATCCCGCCCCTGGGAGTGACCCCCGGCCGGGACGGCCTGCGCGCACGGTGGGGCACCCTACGGTCTGAACCATGGCCGAGACAGGAGCCCTCACCTACTCCCCGCCGCCCCCGGCGGCCTCACCGCTGCTCCGCGCGGAGCACTTCGTGTGGCACACCGCGCGCGTACTGGAGCAGCGGCTCTTCGCACACCTCTTCCTGAACGGCGACGCGGACCCCGTGGAGACCGCCCTCGACGCCTACGCCAACGACGACGGCGGGTACGGCCACGCCCTGGAGCCGGACCTGCGCGGTCCGGCCAGCCGGCCGCCGCACACCGCGCACGCGCTGCACGTCCTGGACGCCCTGGGGCGGTGCGGCGGACGGCGTGTGGAGCGCGTGTGCCGCTATCTGACCTCCGTGTCCACCCCGGAGGGCGCGCTCCCCGCGGTCCGCCGCGGCGGGTACGACGGTCCGGCGGCCCCCTTCGTGCCGGCGGTGGACGGCCCGTCGGGCGACCTGGCGGCCACCGGTCCGGTGGTCGGCCTGCTGCACCGCAACGACGTGTGGCACGCCTGGCTGTTCCGGGCGACCGACTTCTGCTGGCAGCGGATCGAGTCCCTCGGCACGCCCCACCCCTGCGAGGTGCAGGCGGCCGTCGCCTTCCTGGACGCCGTACCCGACCGCACGCGCGCGCGGGCCGCCGCCGGCCGGCTGGGCGCCCTGGTGCGTGAGCAGCGGCTCGCGGTCCTGGACGCGGGCTGCCCCCAGGACCGGCCGGCCGCTCCGGGCCATGCGCCGGGCGAGCACCACTTCCCGCACGACTTCGCGAGGACACCGGGCTCCCTCGCGCGCGCGTGGTTCACCGACGAGGAGATGGCGCGTTCGCTCGACCTCCTCGCCGCCCGGCAGCAGGAGGACGGCGGCTGGCCGGTCACCCGCCGCCGATCGGCTCCCGGTGCCGCCCTGGAGGCCCGGTCCATGGCGACGATCGAGGCCCTGCGCACCCTGAGAGCCCACGGTCGTGCCATCGGCTGAGGGCACCCCGTGCTCTCCTCAGCCGCCCATGGCCCGCACCCCGGCGGTCACCACCACGGCAGCGGCGACGATGACCAGGAAGGGTGCCCGCAGGACCAGTGCCACGGCGGCGGCAGCCAGGCCCGCCGCCCTGGCGTCCAGGACGAGGAGGCGTCCGTCCGAGAACGTCTGCTGCGCGGTGAGGGCGGCGAGCAGGGCGACGGGGAGCAGCGCGGCGAGCCGCCGCACCAGGGGCCGCTCGAGGGCTCCCGCCGGAACGAGCAGCCCGGCGAGCTTGACGGCGTAGCAGCCGAGTGCGGTCACGACGACCGCGGTCCAGGTGTTCACCGGTCTTCCTCCCGTACATCGTTCTGAGGCCGTACATCGCTCTGGGGACGTACATCGCTCTGGGGCCGTACATCGCTCTGGGGCCGTACACCGTTCTGGGGTCCCGCATCGTTCCGTGGCCGTACGCCGCTCTGTGCGCCGCCCCTGCGGCGGCCCTCGAGGTAGAGCACGGCGGGTGCGGCCAGGGCTGCCACCAGGACCGGCACGCCGGCCGGCAGGACGGGCAGCAGACCGAGCCCGAGGAGCACCGCCACGGCGGCCACCGCCCGCTCCGTCGCGGTCTTCAGCATGGGCGCGAGCAGGGCCAGGAACACGGCGGGCCCGGCCGCGTCCAGACCCCACGCGCGGGTGTCCCCGATGGCCTCGGCTCCCAGGGCGCCGAGCAGCGTGGTGAGGTTCCACAGGACGTAGAGGGTGGCCCCGGTGACGGTGAAACCGATCCGCGCGCTGCGCCTGCCGGGCTGGGCGAGGGCCACAGCGGTGGTCTCGTCGATGACCCACTGGGCGGCGAGGGGCCGCGCCCCGCGCGGGAGGGCCAGCAGCTGGGAGAGCCTCAGCCCGTAGAACGCGTTGCGGACCCCCAGGAAGAAGGCGCCCGCAGCGGCGGTGAGCGGGTTGCCCCCGGCGGCCAGCGCCCCGACGAGGGCGAACTGCGAGGCGCCGGTGAACACCAGGAGGCTGAGCACGCAGGTCTGGAGCAGGGTGAGCCCGCTGCCCGCCGAGGTCACCCCGAAGGCGAACCCGGACAGTCCTACGGCGACCCCGACCCCGAGGGCGTCCCGGACGACGGCGGCGTCCGGTCTCCCCCCGCCGGCTCCGTCCGCGCCGGCCGCCCCTCGGCGACCGGCGTGTATGTCTGCGCAAGCTGTCTCTTCTGCCACACACCGGACGGTAGGAGAAGGCGCGACCGTGCGTCTTGTACGTTCTTGCGCTCGCGCTGGTAGGCGCCCGGGGGGACGCCGACGATCCGGGAGAAGTGCCGGCTGAGGTGGGACTGGTCGGTGAAGCCGACGGCCGCGGCGACGGCGGCCGGTGCGGTGCCCGCCTCCAGCAGCCGCAGCGCCCGGCGCACCCGGGCGTCGGTCAGCCAGGTGTGCGGCGGCATCCCGTAGGCGTCCCGGAAGGCCCGCAGCAGGGCGAAGGGGCTCGCCCCCAGCTCCGCCGCCAGGGCTTCCAGGGTCGGCGGCCGGGCCATCCGCTCCTCCAGGACGGCACGCGCGCGTGCCGCGATGCCGTGTCCCGCCGTGCGGACCTCGCGCTGGGGCAGGGCGCCGCCGTTCAGGCGCAGCAGCCGGGTCACGGCGACCCGCAGCAGCGTGTCGGCGGCGAGCGCGTTCCCCTCGTCCGCCGCGCGCAGCACCTGGTGCACCAGGTGGGCGGCGTAGGGGTCGTCGAGCACCGGGTTCACGAAACCCGGCGTCCCGCGGAGGGTGGTGGTCTCCGCGGCGATCTCGGCCACCAGTGCGGGCGCCGGGTACACCGCGCCGTAGCGCCATCCCTCGGGCACGCCCGCGCGGCCCGTGTGCGGTGTGTCCGGATTGACCAGCGCGAGGGCGCCCGTCCCGGCGTACTGGTCGGCCCCGCGGTGGTGGAACACCTCGACGCCCTCGGCGATGGCGGCGATCACGAAGTGCTCGTGGGTGTGCCGTACGAACTCCTTGCGGACGTAGCGGGCACGGAGCAGATCGACACCCGGCAGTTCCTCGTACTGCCAGTGCCGGGCCCGTTCCTCGCCTCGTTCCGCCATACGTCGATTCTCCGTCGCCGCCGGCCGCGACGCGTCCCGCGCCCCTCTCAGGGCGTGGCAAATGCCCAGGTCAGCCCGCATTGTCAGTGGCCGGGTGCAGGATGGACGCATGGTCAGCGACGCACACCGAGCCCTCGACGGCTTCTCCCCCGCGACCCGCGGCTGGTTCACGGGGGCGTTCTCCGCGCCCACCGCGGCCCAGGCCGGCGCGTGGCAGGCCATCGGCGCGGGCTCGGACGTCCTGGTGGTCGCCCCGACCGGTTCCGGCAAGACCCTGGCCGCGTTCCTCGCCGCCCTCGACCAGCTCGCCTCCACCCCGCCCCCCGCCGATCCGAAGAAGCGCTGCCGGGTCCTGTACGTCTCCCCGCTCAAGGCCCTCGCCGTCGACGTGGAACGCAACCTGCGCAGCCCGCTCACCGGCATCCGCCAGGAATCCGTGCGCCTGGGCCTGCCCGAACCGGAGGTGAAGGTCGGCATCCGCTCGGGCGACACCCCGGCCGCCGAGCGCCGCGCCCTGTCCACCCGTCCCCCGGACATCCTGATCACCACCCCCGAGTCCCTCTTCCTGATGCTCACCTCGGCCACCCGCGACGCGCTGACCGGCGTCGAGACGGTGATCCTGGACGAGGTGCACGCGGTGGCCGGCACCAAGCGCGGCGCCCACCTCGCGCTGTCCCTGGAGCGCCTGGACGAGCTGGTGCCGGCACCGGCCCGCCGCATCGGTCTCTCCGCGACCGTCCGCCCGGTCGACGAGATCGCCCGCTATCTGTCGCCCCGCCGCAAGGTGGAGATCGTCCAGCCCGCCTCGGGCAAGGAGTTCGACCTGTCGGTCGTCGTCCCCGTGGAGGACCTCGGCGAGCTGGGCGCCTCCCGGGCGGCCGACGGCGACGACGGCGCCGAGCGGCCCTCGATCTGGCCGCACGTGGAGGAGCGGATCACCGACCTGGTCCAGGCGCACCGCTCGACGATCGTCTTCGCCAACTCCCGCCGGCTCGCCGAGCGCCTGTGCAACCGGCTCAACGAGATCGCCTACGAGCGGGCCACCGGACAGCCCCTGGACGAGCACCACTCCCCGGCCGAGCTGATGGGCGGCTCCGGCGCGGCGCACGGCGCGCCGGCGGTCATCGCCCGCGCGCACCACGGATCCGTCTCCAAGGAGCAGCGCGCCCTCGTCGAGGAGGACCTGAAGGCGGGCCGTCTCCCGGCGGTCGTCGCCACCTCGAGCCTGGAGCTGGGCATCGACATGGGCGCCGTGGACCTCGTCGTCCAGGTCGAGTCACCGCCGTCCGTGGCCTCCGGCCTGCAGCGCGTCGGCCGCGCGGGACACCAGGTCGGCGCCGTCTCCACCGGTGTGGTCTTCCCGAAGTACCGCGGTGACCTGGTCCAGGCCGCGGTCGTCACCGAGCGGATGCGTTCCGGTGCCATCGAGTCCCTGAGAGTGCCCGCCAATCCGCTGGACGTCCTCGCCCAGCAGCTCGTCGCGATGACGGCCCTGGACACCTGGCAGGTCGACGACCTGCTCGCCCTGGTCCGCCGGGCGGCGCCGTTCGCCTCGCTGCCGGAGTCGGCGTTCACCGCCGTGCTCGACATGCTCGCCGGCCGCTACCCCTCGGACGCGTTCGCGGAGCTGCGCCCGCGCGTGGTGTGGGACCGCGTGGCGGGCACGGTCACCGGCCGTCCCGGTGCCCAGCGCCTCGCCGTCACCTCCGGGGGGACGATCCCCGACCGCGGCCTGTTCGGGGTCTTCCTCGCCGGTTCCGACCCCAAGAAGGGCGGCGGCCGGGTCGGTGAGCTGGACGAGGAGATGGTGTACGAGTCCCGGGTCGGCGACGTGTTCACCCTGGGCACGAGTTCCTGGCGCATCGAGGACATCACCCGCGACCGGGTCCTGGTCTCGCCCGCCCCCGGGGTGCCCGGCCGGCTTCCCTTCTGGAAGGGCGACCAGCTGGGCCGCCCGCTGGAGCTGGGCCGCGCGGTGGGCGCGTTCCTGCGCGAGGTCGGCGCCCTGTCCGACGAGGACGCGCGGCTGCGGCTCCTCGCGGCGGGCCTGGACGCATGGGCCGCGGACAACGTGCTGGCCTACCTGGCCGAGCAGCGCGAGGCCTGCGGTCATGTGCCGGACGACCGGACGATCGTCGTGGAGCGTTTCCGCGACGAACTGGGCGACTGGCGGGTCGTCGTGCACTCGCCCTTCGGCGCCCAGGTGCACGCACCCTGGGCACTGGCCCTGGGCGCCCGCCTGTCCGAGCGGTACGGCATGGACGCGCAGGTCATGCACGCCGACGACGGGATCGTGCTGCGCCTGCCCGACGCCGACCTCATGGGTCTGGACCTGCTCGACGCGCAGCCCGTGAAGACCGGCGCGGAGTACGACGCCGAGCAGGCCCCGGTCGGTGCCGCGGACGTCGCCTTCGACAAGGGCGAGGTCGACCAGATCGTCACGGACCAGGTCGGCGGCTCGGCGCTGTTCGCCTCCCGCTTCCGCGAGTGCGCCGCCCGCGCGCTGCTGCTGCCGCGCCGCAACCCGGGCAAGCGCACCCCGCTGTGGCAGCAGCGCCAGCGGGCCGCGCAGCTGCTGCAGGTGGCGAGCGAGTTCGGCTCGTTCCCGATCGTCCTGGAAGCGGTGCGCGAGTGCCTGCAGGACGTCTTCGACGTCCCGGGCCTGGCCGAGCTGATGGGAGACATCGAGTCCCGCAAGGTCCGCCTCGTCGAGGTGACCACCCCCGAGCCGTCCCCCTTCGCCCGCTCGCTGCTCTTCGGTTACGTCGCCCAGTTCCTGTACGAGGGCGACTCGCCGCTGGCCGAGCGCCGTGCCGCCGCGCTCTCCCTGGACTCCCGGCTGCTGGCCGAGCTGCTGGGCCAGGCGGAGCTGCGGGAACTGCTCGACGCCGATGTGCTGACGGAGCTGGAACGCGAGCTGCAGTGGCTGACCGAGGACCGCCGGGTCAAGGACGTCGAAGGGGTCGCGGACGTCCTGCGGCTGCTCGGACCGCTCACCGAGGCGGAACTGGCCGAGCGCGGTGCGAAGCCCGGCTGGGCCGAGGAGCTGGCCGGCCGGCGTCGCGCCATCCGGGTCAGGATCGCGGGCGCCGACCACTGGGCCGCCGTCGAGGACGCCGGCCGCCTGCGCGACGCACTGGGCACCGCCCTGCCGGTCGGTGTCCCGGAGGCGTTCACCGAACCGGTCAAGGATCCCCTGGGCGACCTCCTCGCCCGTTACGCCCGCACGCACGGCCCGTTCACATCGGCGGCCGCGGCGGCCCGTCTCGGCCTGGGCGCGGCGGTCACCGAGGGCGCTCTGCAGCGGCTGGCCGCCGCGGGCCGGGTGGTGCAGGGCGAGTTCCACCCGGCGGGCATCGGCCAGGAGTGGTGCGACGCCTCCGTACTGCGCCGGCTGCGGCGCCGCTCGCTGGCCGCGCTGCGGCACGAACTGGAGCCGGTCCCGCCGGCCGCGCTCGCGCAGTTCCTGCCGCAGTGGCAGCACATCGGCAAGGGACACGGGCTGCGCGGCGTCGACGGACTGGTACGGGCCGTCGAGCAGATGCAGGGGGCCTCCGTACCGGCGTCCGCGCTGGAGAAGCTCGTCCTGCCCTCCCGGGTGCCGGGCTACACGCCGTCCATGCTCGACGAACTCACCGCGGCCGGTGAGGTGGTGTGGGCGGGTGCGGGCGCGCTGCCGGGCAAGGACGGCTGGGTCGCGCTCTACCTCGCGGACGCGGCCCCGCTGCTCCTGCCGCCGCCGCACCCGCTGGAGCCGACCGCGCTGCACAGGTCCGTCCTCGACGCCCTCTCCGGCGGCTACGGCCTGTTCTTCCGCCAGATCGCCGACCAGGTCCGGGCGACCACCCACCCCGAGGCCACCGACCCCGAACTGGCCGATGCGCTGTGGGACCTCGCCTGGTCCGGGCGGCTCACCAACGACACGCTCGCCCCGATGCGCGCCCTGCTCGGCTCGGGCCGCACCGCCGGGTCCACGGCCCACCGCGCCAAACGCGCCGTCCCGCGCGGACGGTACGGCTCCCTGACGGCCGCGGCCCGTCCCGCCTCGCGCGGCGGCCCGCCGACCGTCGCCGGCCGCTGGTCCCTGCTGCCGGTGCGCGAGGACGACCCGACCGTCCGCGCCCACGCCCTGGCCCGCACACTGCTCGACCGGCACGGCGTGGTCACCCGGGGAGCGGTGGCCGCGGAGGGCGTCGAGGGCGGTTTCTCCGCCGTGTACCGGATCCTTTCCGCTTTCGAGGACAGCGGCCAGGCCCGCCGTGGGTACGTCGTGGAGGGGCTGGGCGCCGCGCAGTTCGCGATGGACGGCGCCGTCGACCGTCTCCGTGCCGTGGCGAGCGCCCGGGAGCGGCGCGAGGGCCTGCCCGGCCCGGGGTTCGACACCGGCGGCCCGGACGGCTTCGGACCGCCCCCGGCCGGACGGGCCGGGCACGGCCCGCTGCCCGACGCGGATCCTTTCCCCTACGACGGCTTCGGCACGGCGGGCCCGGGCGCGGACCTGGGCCGGTCCGGCGGACAACCGGAGCTGGACTGGCCGGCGACCGGTCGCCTCTTCCCCGGGGACCACCCCTCGCCCTCGGACCTCGCCGATCCGGGCCGCGGCGGCCCCAGAGGCGGCGCGCACTCCTTCGCGTACGGCACGGGTCCCGGCAGCCGGCGAGGCGGTGGCCATGACGTCCCAGCCGGTTCCCGGGCGGTCGTGCTCGCGGCGGCCGATCCCGCGAACGCCTACGGTGCCGCCCTGGCCTGGCCCGAGCCGCCGACCGGTGCCGGGCACAAGCCGGGACGCAAGGCCGGCTCCCTGGTGGTCCTCGTGGACGGTGAACTGACGCTCTACATGGAGCGCGGCGGCAAGACCCTGCTGGCCTGGCCCGCCGACCCCGGCGCCGGGCCCTCCGCGGCCGGCGAGGATCCCCGTCTGGCGGAGGCCGCCGAAGGCCTGGCCGCGGCAGCCCGGGCGGGCTCCCTGGGCACCGTCACGGTGGAGCGGATCAACGGCGTCTCCGCGCTGACCTCTCCCCTGGGCACCCTGCTCGAAGCAGCGGGTTTCATCGCGACCCCGCGCGGACTGCGTCTGCGCGTATGACCGGAACCGGACGGCCGCCGACCGTACGTCCGGCACCCCACACAGCGCCCCATGCCCGGCGCCCGGCGCCCCACACCGGGCGCCGCGGAACGGCACCGCAGGACCGCGGCCCCCGACAACGACCGGACGACCGCAGACCACACGGGGCCGGGCGTGCGCCCACAGCCGGAAACCCGCACCGCCCCGTCACAGCCCCCGCCCCAGCCACAGCCACAGCCACAGCCACAGCCACAGCCGGAAGGCTCACCCCCATGTCACCCTTGACGCATGCCCGAGGGTGACACGGTCTGGCAGGCCGCGAGGCGGTTGCACGACGCGCTCGCGGGCAAGGTGCTGACCCGCAGCGACTTCCGGGTGCCGAAGTACGCCACGACCGACCTGGCCGGACGGACCGTGCTGAGCACCGTCTCGCGGGGCAAACACCTGCTCACCCGCTTCGAGGGCGGCGTCACCCTGCACTCGCACCTGCGGATGGAGGGTGCCTGGAAGGTCTACGGCAGCGGCGAACGATGGAAGGGCGGCCCCGCCCACCAGATCCGGGCCGTCCTCACCACCGCCGACCGCGCCGCCGTCGGCTACCGCCTCCCCGTACTGGAACTGCTGCGCAGCACCGAGGAGGAGCGGGCCGTCGGCCACCTCGGCCCGGACCTCCTCGGCCCCGACTGGGACCCGGCCCTGGCCCTGGCCAACCTGCTCGCCGAACCGTCCCGCGAGCTGGGCGAGGCCCTGCTCGACCAGCGCAACCTCGCCGGAATCGGCAACGTCTACAAGAGCGAGCTGTGCTTCCTGCTCGGCGTGACCCCGTGGCTGCCCGTCGGCGCCCTGCCCGCCGACCGCGCGGCGCAGCTGCCCGCCCTGGCCCAGCGTCTCCTGGAGGTCAACCGCGACCGACTGGTCCGCCGGACCACGGGCCTGCGCGGTCAGCGGAGCCAGGACCTGTTCGTCTACGGCCGTGCGCCCCGCCCCTGCCTGCGCTGTGGAACCTCCGTCCGCGTCGCCGACCAGGGCGACGGCTCCCAGGAACGCCCCACCTACTGGTGCCCGGCCTGCCAGGCGGGTCCGGCCCCGCCGCCGGGTTCGCCGCAGAAGTGGCGGGACCGTTACTCGCATCCGCGCCCGTACCGCTGACGCCACGTCAAGTGCCGTCCGCCCCTCGCCCTCCCCGTGCCCCCTCCCCGCCGTTGCCCTCATCGCCCCACAGGTCCCCCTCGCCCCACAGGTCCCCCTCGCCCCACCGGTCCCGCTGGTCCCCCTGAGCCCGGAGCGAGTCCTCCGAGGCCCCGAACGGCCAGCCACCCCCCTCGGCCGACGGCGCGCGCCCGCCGTGGCCGTAGGGTCACCCCTGGGACTCACCGAGCAGCGTCCCGCCGATCATGCCGGAGGCGGAAGCCGGCTCATCGGTTCCGGCGGAGGCGGGCGGCGGCCCGGGAGCGGGACCCGTGCCGCTCGGCGTCGTTCCGCTGCCCTGCCGTGGAGACCGTCGGGACCCGTGGGAGCCGAGGCCCCGAAGGCCGTCGTGACCGTCAGGGGCGTCTCTCCCGTCGCCCCTGTCAGGCCCATCGAGGCCGTCGAGACCACCGCGCCCGACAGAGTGGCCGTCGAGGCCACCGCGGGCGTCAGGGCGGTCGGTGCGGTCGTCGAGGCCGGTGGGGGCTTCCGGGATCGCGCCGTCGTGGGAGGCATCGAGGCGCGTGGAGCGGCGCGGCGCCCGAACACAGTGCAGCGGCAGCACGCTCAGCCCCCAACCGCCCGCCGCGACCGCCGCCTCCAGCAGTCCCCCACCGCCCGTCAGCACCAGGCGCAGCACGGACCACCACCACACCGCTCCGAGCGCCAGGGCGGCGCCCCGGCGCACTATCGGCCCCGCGTCCGCATCCACGCACCCACCTCCAGCCCCACGCCGCCCGCCGGCGAACCGACGCGCCACCAGAACAGCCCTCACCTACGGGAGGGCGCGCCGGGGCCGTGGAACGCTGCTTCCGCTCTGCCGCCGGTCGACCGGCACCCTGCCCGGCCTCCACCATCACCGGACCGCCGCGCACCGGCAACGCGACAGGCGCTCAAGGTGGCACCGGCCCGCGGTCTGGCACAGCAGGGCGCGACGCGGCGCGGCACCCGTGGCCCTCACCCAGCACGAAGGCCCCGGCCGTACTCCTCCGGTCTCCCGGAGAAGCCCCGGCCGGGGCCTCGCGACGTATGCGTCAGCTCACGCGCACGTGACCGTCACGCGGCGACCACGTCCACCGCCTCGGCGGCGGGCGCCTTGATCGTCACCCGTTCCGGTGGCACACCGGTCACCGACACCGAACCCAGCATCGGGCGAACCGGCGCGGGCACGTGATCGGTGGCCGCAGCAGACTGGGCCAGCTCAGCAAGGGCGAGTTCGTCGCTCACTTCTCGCATGAGCTCGGACATCCGTACGTCCAGCGCGTCGCAGATGGCGGAGAGCAGCTCGGAGGAAGCCTCCTTCTGCCCCCGCTCCACCTCGGAGAGATAGCCGAGCGAGACTCGGGCGGACGAGGAGACTTCGCGCAGAGTACGGCCCTGGCGTTGGCGCTGCCGACGCAGCACGTCACCCAGCAGGCGACGGAGCAGAATCATCGGTGGCTCCCTCCTCGGACCGCGTAGCCGCATCCTTCACGCCCCACCGTACCGCCTCGCGACGCGGCCGTGCGGGGAGCGATGTCGTGTTCACTCAGGGCTGCAAACATCAAAACCCCCCGTTCCGTTCCGTATCCTGTGCCCGCTCATTTCCGGTCTGTTCGCCCGCGATCTGCTCAAGAAGCAGTGCGAGTACGCTCCGTACACTCTCCATACGAATGTCCGCCCGGCCGCCGTTCAACCGCAGGGCGGCCGTTTTCCCGCCACGCGGCGCCTGGTTCCGCGGCCCGTGCGGCCCGTCCACGGCCACGAAGACCGTCCCGACGGGCTGCCCGTCCTGGGGGTCGGGGCCGGCGACTCCCGTGGTCGCGATGCCCCAGTCCGCACCGAGGGCCTCGCGCACTCCGGCCGCCATCTCGGCCGCGACCTGCGGATCCACCGCTCCGCGCTCGGCCAGCAGAGTGGCGTCCACGCCGAGGAGCCGGTGCTTCAGCTCCGTGGCGTAGGCGGTGACCGAGCCGCGGAAGACCCTGGACGCACCCGGCACCGCGGTGATCTCCGCGGCCACCAGGCCACCGGTCAGCGACTCCGCGACGGCGAGCGTCTCGCCCCTCACCGTCAGTAGTTCCACGACCTCGGCGGCCCTCGAACTCACGCTTCCGTTTCCTTCAACGCGGCCCGGCGCTCGGCGATTCCCTGCCTGCGCAGCACAATGGCCTGTTTCACATAGTCCAGTCCGGTCGCGACGGTCAGCACCACGGCCGCCGCCATCACCCAGAACCGGAGGGTGGCGAGCCAGCCCGTCAGCGCCAGGACGTACATCCCCACGGCCACGCCCTGCGTGAGCGTCTTGAGCTTGCCGCCCCGGCTGGCGGGGATGACCCCGTAGCGGATGACCAGGAAACGCAGGAGGGTGATCCCCAGTTCCCGGCCGAGGATCACCCCGGTCACCCACCAGGGCAGGTCGTCGAGAGCGGAGAGACAGATGAGCGCCGCTCCCATGATCGCCTTGTCGGCGATGGGGTCGGCGATCTTCCCGAAGTCGGTGACGAGGTCGTACGTGCGCGCCAGATGTCCGTCGAACAGGTCGGTGATCATGGCGACGGCGAAGGCGGCCCAGGCGAAGGACCGCCATGCCGGGTCGTATCCCCCGTCCGCCAGCATCAGGGCGACGAAGCCGGGCACCAGCAGCAGCCGGAGCATGGTCAGCAGATTGGCGACGTTCCACACGCTGGCCTGGTTGACGGCCGCGGCCGTGATCTTGCCGCCGCGCGCGGGCCTCCCGTCGTCCTGCTCCAGGACCGCTCCCCCGGCTCCGCCGGAGGCCGTGGCACCGGACGTCACGTCACCGGGGCCGTCGCAGCCACCGGAGCCGCCGGGCTTTCCGGCAGCGTTCACGGTCCCGTCCGCACCGGGGCGGCGAGCGGCCGCTCCTTTGGCCGCCGGCCGCGCGCCGGAGGAGCCGCCCGCCGCGGATGCCGGGACTCCGGTCATCTGCCCGCCTCCTCACTCCGTCCGAGCGACCCGGTCAGCGGCTCGGCCACCAGGTCGACGCCCGCCGTGCCGACCACCTTCGCCTCGACCATACGGCCGGGGACCAGGCCCTCGCCGTCGGTGAGCAGCACCTGGCCGTCGGTCTCCGGTGCCTGGTGCGCGGCCCGGCCGGACACGCCGTCCTCCGCGTCCACGGACTCGACGAGTACCCGCACCGTCTCGCCCACCCGCTCCTCGGCGCGCTGGGAGACGAGTTCCTCTGCGAGCCGTGAGACACGTGCCAGCCGCTCGGCGACGACGTCCTCGTCCAGCTTGTTCTCGTACGTGGCCGCTTCGGTGCCCTCCTCGTCGGAGTAGCCGAAGACACCGATCGCGTCGAGCCGCGCGCCGTTCAGGAACCGCTCCAGCTCGGCCAGGTCGGCCTCCGACTCGCCGGGGAAACCGACGATGAAGTTGGAGCGGACACCGGCCTGCGGCGCCTTGGAGCGAATGGTGTCGAGCAGTTCCAGGAACCGGTCGGTGTCGCCGAAGCGGCGCATGGCGCGCAGTACGTCGGGCGCGGAGTGCTGGAAGGAGAGGTCGAAGTAGGGGGCGACCTTCGGGGTGGAGGTGAGGACGTCGATGAGACCGGGGCGCATCTCGGCGGGCTGCAGGTAGCTGACCCGCACCCGCTCGATGCCGTCGACCTCCGCCAGCTCGGGCAGCAGGGACTCCAGCAGGCGGATGTCGCCGAGGTCCTTGCCGTAGGAGGTGTTGTTCTCGGAGACCAGCATGATCTCCTTGACGCCCTGCTCGGCCAGCCACCGCGTCTCGTTCAGCACGTCGCTGGGGCGGCGGGAGATGAAGGAGCCGCGGAAGGAGGGGATGGCGCAGAAGGAGCAGCGCCGGTCGCAGCCGGAGGCGAGCTTGACGGAGGCGACCGGGGCGCCGTCGAGGCGGCGGCGCAGCGGCGCGCGGGGTCCGGACGCCGGGGCGACGCCCTCGGGCAGGTCGGCGGGGCCGTGGCCGGGCAGGGCTACGGCCGCGCCGGCCTCCTGGCGCTGGGCCGGGCTGATCGGCAGGAGCTTGCGGCGGTCGCGCGGGGTGTGCGCGGCGTGGATGCCGCCGCTGAGGATGGTCTGCAGACGGTCGGAGATGTCGGCGTAGTCGTCGAAGCCGAGCACGCCGTCGGCCTCGGGGAGGGCCTCGGCGAGCTCCTTGCCGTACCGCTCGGCCATGCAGCCGACCGCGACGACGGCCTGCGTTCTGCCGTGGTCCTTGAGGTCGTTGGCCTCCAGGAGGGCGTCGACGGAGTCCTTCTTGGCGGCTTCCACGAAGCCACAGGTGTTGACGACGGCGACATCGGCGTCCGCGGCGTCCTCGACGAGCTGCCAGCCGTCCGCCTCCAAACGGCCTGCGAGCTCCTCCGAGTCCACCTCGTTACGGGCGCAGCCGAGAGTGACGAGTGCGACGGTACGGCGTTCAGGCATGGGCTCAAGACTACTTTGTCCGGCCGACACCCCACGTCGAAGGGGTTGGCCGATCTTGGCCAACCCCTTCACCACCTGCCTGCCCGGGCCCCGCCGCACCGGCCGGCCCCTTGGGCCGCCCGGCCTGCGGGCCTCCGGTCACCCGATCTGGGGGTCACCCTTGGTGTACGTGAGGCGTTCCACGGCGCCCGGCTGGAACTGGTCCTCGATCTTCTTGCCGTTGACGTAGAGCTGGACCGCGCCGGCGTCGCCGAGGATCACGTTGATCTTCGTGCTGTCCTGGAAGGTCTTGGACTCGCCCTTGTTCAGCAGTCCGTCGAAGAGCATGCGGCCGTTGTGGTCCTTGGCGGAGATCCAGCTGCGCCCGTTGGGCGCGCTGACCTGGACGGTCACCTTGTCCTGGGGTGCGGCGGCGATGGCGCTGTCGGAAGGAGCGGGCTTCGGGGCGGCGGGCTTGGTCTGCTTCGGGCGGGGGGAGGCCGGGGTGCTGGTGCTCGGCGTGGAGCCCTCGGCGGCCTGGGCCTTGGCACTGCTGTCACCGCTGTCGCCGCCCTTGAAGGCGGTGAAACCGACGAAACCGATGACGACGACGATCGCCGCGACCATGGCGGCGGTCCAGTTGGGGCCGCGCCGTTCCGGGCGGATACGTTCCGCCTCGAAGAGCGGGGCGGCGGGGGTCGGCGCGGGACGCCCACCGTGTTCGGCGTCGTACTGGGCGAGCAGCGGGGCGGGGTCGAGGTGCACCTCGCGCGCCAGGGTGCGGATGTGCCCGCGCGCGTAGACGTCCCCTCCGCAGGGGGCGAAGTCGTCGGACTCGATGGCGTGCACGATGGCGACACGGACGCGGGTGGCGGTGCTGACCTCGTCGACGGTCAGCCCGGCGGCGAGCCGGGCGTCCTTGAGGACTCGGCCGATGGAGGGGCGGGCTTCCTCGGAAACGTCTTCGAACGGACGCTCGTCTTCAGGGGAGTTGCCGATGGACACGGGGGCGCCTTTCGAGCGTGTAGCCGCCTGTGCTGGAGGTTCAGTCTAGGGGTGTGCCAAAGGGTGGAGCGACCCGGCGGCGGTACTTTGTACGCCATCGGAATGGCCGGACGATCCGACGGTGGGACAGGGTGCGGGAGCGCTGGTGCCGCCCGCACCGGGTGTCTCGCTCAACTTGACGTACGGCCAGGCGAAAGGGTTGCCCGCCGTGGGCTAACGGGTGGATCACGGCCCACCCGTGCGGCCCGCGGCGCCGCGTCCGCCGGGCGGCCGTCGGCCCCGGCGGACGTCCCTGGCGCCTACCCCTCGAACCGGCCCCGAATCCGCCCGCCCGGCGATCCGCCCCCCGGTCCGGTGATCCGTCCCTCGATCGGGTGCCCTTTCCGCGAGTCGGCCCGTCTATCCCTCGCTCTCGCCCCGGATCACGGCCAGCACGCCGTCCAGTTCGTCGGCCTTCACCAGCACGTCCCGCGCCTTGGACCCCTCGCTGGGGCCGACGATGTTCCGCGACTCCATCAGGTCCATGAGCCGGCCGGCCTTGGCGAAGCCGACGCGCAGCTTGCGCTGGAGCATGGACGTGGACCCGAACTGCGTGGAGACGACCAGTTCGGCGGCCTGGCACAGCAGGTCGAGGTCGTCACCGATGTCCTCGTCGATCTCCTTCTTCTGCTTGGTGCCGACGACGACGTCGTCCCGGAAGACCGGCGTCATCTGGTCCTTGCAGTGCTGGACGACGGCCGCGACCTCGGCCTCGGTGACGAAGGCGCCCTGCAGCCGGGTCGGCTTGCTCGCCCCCATCGGCAGGAAGAGCCCGTCGCCCTTGCCGATCAGCTTCTCGGCGCCGGGCTGGTCGAGGATGACGCGGCTGTCGGCGAGCGAGGAGGTGGCGAACGCGAGCCGGGAGGGCACGTTGGCCTTGATCAGGCCGGTGACGACGTCGACCGAGGGCCGCTGGGTGGCCAGCACCAGGTGGATGCCGGCCGCGCGGGCGAGCTGGGTGATGCGCACGATCGCGTCCTCGACGTCCCGCGGCGCCACCATCATCAGGTCGGCCAGCTCGTCCACGATCACCAGCAGGTACGGGTACGGCTGCAGCTCGCGCTCGCTGCCCTCCGGAGACTTCACCTTGCCGCTGCGCACGGCCGCGTTGAAGTCGTCGATGTGCCGGAAGCCGTACGCGGCCAGGTCGTCGTAGCGCAGATCCATCTCGCGGACCACCCACTGCAGCGCCTCGGCGGCCCGCTTGGGGTTGGTGATGATCGGCGTGATCAGGTGCGGGATGCCCTCGTAGGCGGTCAGCTCGACGCGCTTGGGGTCGACCAGGACCATGCGGACGTCCTCCGGTGTCGCCCGCATCATGATCGAGGTGATCAGGCAGTTGATGCAGGACGACTTGCCGGAGCCGGTCGCGCCGGCCACCAGGATGTGCGGCATCTTCGCGATGTTGGCCATCACGTAGCCGCCCTCGACGTCCTTGCCGAGCGCGACCAGCATCGGGTGGTCGTCCTCGGCCGCGTCCGCCAGGCGCAGCACGTCACCGAGGTTGACCATCTCGCGGTCGGTGTTGGGGATCTCGATGCCGACCGCCGACTTGCCGGGGATCGGGCTGATGATGCGCACGTCCGGGCTGGCGACGGCGTACGCGATGTTCTTGGTCAGGGCGGTGATCCGCTCGACCTTCACGGCCGGGCCGAGCTCCACCTCGTAGCGGGTGACCGTCGGACCGCGGGTGAAGCCGGTGACCCGGGCGTCGACCTTGAACTCGGTGAAGACGTTGGTCAGCGCGTCCACGATGGCGTCGTTGGCGGCGCTGCGCGCCTTGCCGGGGCCGCCGCGCTCCAGGAGGTCCAGCACGGGCAGGGAGTAGGTGATGTCGCCGGAGAGCTGGAGCTGTTCGGCGCGCGGCGGCAGGTCCCGGGTCTCGGCGGGCGGGGCCTTGGTGAGGTCGGGAACCCCGGCGAGCGGCTTCTCGGGCTCCTTGCGCGCCGGTGCCTCGGTCCTGGGGGGCGCGACCGGAACATCCCGCTCGGGGCGCGCGGAGGGGACCGGGGTCGGGGTGGGGGTCTCGGCGCGGTCGCCCACGCTGACGCCCTGGGTGAGGTCGGCGACGACGGGCGAGGGCGGCATGCCGTGCAGCACGGCACCGTCGAGCGCGGCGGCAGCGGCGGCCGCCACGTCCACGGCGTCCAGCTGCCGTTCCATGTCGGGCTGCGGTACGGCGGAACGCCGGGGCCGGCCGCGCCGCTTGGCCAGCGCCTCCTGCTCCGCCTGCTCGGGGTCGTGCTCCTGGGGGGCGTTCTGACGTCTGCGGGGGCGCGCGGGCAGCGCTTGGCGCCACTGCTCGTCGTAACGCGCGTCGTCCTCGGAGTACGCCGGGTACTCGGCGTCCTCTTCGTCCTCCGGGTCGGGCAGCAGGCCCAGCTTCACGCCGAGCAGCCGCAGCCGCTGCGGGATGGCGTTGACGGGGGTGGCGGTGACGACCAGCAGACCGAACACGGTGAGCAGCACCAGCAGCGGTACGGCGAGCACCTCGCCCATGGAGTACGTCAGCGGGGTCGCCGCCCCCCAGCCGATGAGGCCGCCGGCGTCCCTTATCGCCTGCATGCCGTCGCTGCGGGCGGGCGAGCCGCAGGCGATGTGCACCTGGCCGAGCACGCCCAGGACGAGCGCGGACAGGCCGATGACGATACGGCCGTTGGCTTCGGGCTGTTCGGGGTGCCGGATGAAGCGCACGGCGATGATCCCGACGAGGATCGGCACCAGCAGGTCGAGCCGGCCGAACGCGCCGGTGACGAGGATCTCGACCAGGTCACCGACGGGGCCGCGCAGGTCGGCCCAGGTGCCCGCGGCGACGATCAGGGCGACGGCGAGCAGCAGCAGGGCGATGCCGTCCTTGCGGTGCGCGGGGTCGAGGTTCCTGGCGCCCTGCCCTATGCCGCGGAAGACGGCGCCGACGGCGTGCGCGAGGCCGAGCCAGAGGGCGCGCACGAGACGGAACACGCCCCCGGTGGGGCTCGGTGCGGGCCGGGGCGCGGGCCTGCTCGCCGCGGCCTTCTTGGCCGGTGCCTTGCGGGCGGGAGCCTTCTTGGCGGCGGCCTTCCTGGCCGGGGCTTTTTTCGCGGCGGCCTTCTTCGCCGGAGCCTTCGCGGAAGCAGCCGCCTTCTTCGCGGGCGGCTTGTTGGCTGCGGAGGGACGTGAGGCCATAGGTGCGAGATTACCGTCGCGGGCGACGCCGGACACGTGTGGCCAGTGCTTCACCCGTTCGTGTCGCGCCTGGGCGGTCGGCAGTTGACCAGGCCTCACCCGGCCTGCGGGACGGCGGGAGTTGCCCGGTCAGGGGCGGTGGAACCTCGCCCGGCCGCCCCAACGGGCCCAGGGCGTGCGTCAGTTCTGTGACGGCAGCGAGGAGGGACTGCCCGTGCCCGGCTCCAGCGCGTCCAGCGCCCGGCGCAGCCCCGTCAGCTTCCGCTCGAGGTGGGCCGCCGTGGCCACCGCCGCGGCGTCCGCGGAGTCGTCGTCGAGCTGCTTGGAGAGGGCTTCCGCCTGCTCCTCCACGGCCGCGAGGCGCGCGGACAGCTCCGCGAGCAGTCCGGCCGCCTCCTTACCCTCGCCGACGCCGCCCTTGCCGCCGCCCTCCAGCTGGAGCCGGAGCAGGGCCGCCTGCTCCTTCAGCTGGCAGTTCTTCATGTACAGGTCCACGAAGACCGAGACCTTGGCGCGCAGCACCCAGGGGTCGAACGGCTTGGAGATGTAGTCCACCGCGCCCGCCGCGTAGCCGCGGAAGGTGTGGTGGGGGCCGTGGTTGATCGCGGTGAGGAAGATGATCGGGATGTCCCGGGTCCTCTCCCGCCGCTTGATGTGCGCGGCCGTCTCGAACCCGTCCATGCCCGGCATCTGGACGTCCAGCAGAATGACCGCGAAGTCGTCCGTGAGCAGCGCTTTGAGCGCTTCCTCCCCGGACGATGCCCGCACCAGCGTCTGATCGAGCGCGGAGAGGATGGCCTCCAGCGCCAGCAGATTCTCCGGCCGGTCATCGACCAGGAGGATCTTGGCCTTCTGCACCATGGCCCGCCCTCCTCGCCCCGGCTTGGGGCCGCCCCTGTCCGCAGGAACCGGGGCAGCACCGGTGGAGGCCGCCCCGGAGGACGACTCCCTTGCGCCGCCCGTCCTTGTGCCGGTCATCGTAGCCGCACCCCGCCTGTCACCACACCCTGTCACCGCGATGTCACTGTGCACGTAGCAGAAACGCGGCAGGAGACCAGAAGGTTCCCCGAATCCCGCATCTCTACACGACATCGCGCACCCTGAGTCAACAACTCCGCGCGCCCCCGGAAGGTTCCCGGAACCGGAGAACAGATCACTCCGGTCTCCGGCACCCACCAGAAAACGGGGCGTTCCGGACCCGGACACCCCCTGCGGAACCGGTCGTCCGGGCCGCGCACCCGCCGGGAGTCCGGGTCACCCCGAGCCCCGGCGCGCCCACCGCGTCCCCGGTGGACCGCCCCGGTCCCCGGCACCCGCCCAAGCGCGGCCGGTCACCGCGAGCCCCAGGCTCACCGCGCCCCCGTCACCGCGAGTCTCGGGCATCCACCGCGGCCCCGGCCGGGGCGGCCCCGGGCCGGCGCCTCACTCCTCGCTCATCCACTGCCGCATCACGCCCAGCAGGTGATCGGGGTCGACCGGCTTGGTCACGTAGTCGGAGGCGCCCGACTCGATCGCCTTCTCCCGGTCGCCCTTCATCGCCTTCGCGGTCAGCGCGATGATCGGCAGTCCGGCGAACTGCGGCATCCTGCGGATCGCCGTGGTCGTCGCGTACCCGTCCATCTCGGGCATCATGATGTCCATCAGGACGACCGCCACGTCGTCGTGCTGTTCCAGGACCTCGATGCCCTCGCGGCCGTTCTCCGCGTACAGCACCGACAGGCCGTGCTGTTCCAGGACGCTGGTCAGCGCGAAGACGTTGCGGATGTCGTCGTCGACGATGAGCACCTTCTCGCCGCCGAACCGGACGTCCCGGCTCCCCTGCGGCGCCCCGTCGGGCTGCCCGGTCTCCCGGGCCGGCCACTGCTCGGGCCGGTCCTCGTGCCCCTGCCGCTCGGTGGAGGGCAGCGCCCTGCGGCGGCGCCGGAACAGCGCGGCGGCACCGTTCTGCGTCTCCTGGTACGACTTCACCTCCGCCGGCGTCTCGACCTGTGCGGCCGTCAGCTCGGAGGCGTGCGAGACGCCGGGCAGCTCCGTCAGGTGCGGCTCACCGGCGGCGGCCAGGTCGTCGGCGTCCAGGCCGGTCACCGGCTGCTGGTAGCCGTGCGGCGGCAACTCGCCCGGGTGCAGCGGCAGGTAGAGGGTGAACGTGGAGCCGCGGCCGGGCTCGCTCTGGGCGTGGATCTCACCGCCCAGCAGTTGCGCGATCTCCCGCGAGATGGACAGCCCGAGGCCCGTCCCGCCGTACTTGCGGCTGGTGGTGCCGTCGGCCTGCTTGAACGCCTCGAAGATCACGCCCATCTTGCTGGCCGCGATGCCGATGCCGGTGTCGGTCACCGAGAACGCGATCATCTCCGTGTCCGGATCGGTCAGCGAGCCGACCTCCAGCAACTGCTCCCGGATCGCCTGCGGCACGTCCCCGCGCGCGGGACGGATGACGAGTTCGACCGACCCGGAGTCGGTGAACTTCACCGCGTTGGACAGCAGGTTGCGCAGCACCTGGAGCAGCCGCTGCTCGTCGGTGTGCAGGGTGGCGGGCAGTTCCGGCGACACCCGCACCGACAGGTCCAGGCCCTTCTCCGCGGTCAGCGGCCGGAAGGTGGCCTCGACGTAGTCGATCAGCTCGACGAGCGCGATACGCGTCGGGGAGACGTCCATCTTGCCCGCCTCGACCTTCGCCAGGTCCAGGATGTCGTTGATCAGCTGGAGCAGGTCGGACCCCGCGCCGTGGATCGTCTCGGCGAACTCCACCTGCTTCGGCGAGAGGTTCCCCTCCGCGTTGTCGGCGAGCAGCTTGGCCAGGATCAGCAGGGAGTTCAGCGGTGTGCGCAGCTCGTGCGACATGTTCGCCAGGAACTCGCTGCGGTAGCGCATGGAGACGGCGAGCTGCTCGGCGCGCTCCTCCAGGACCTGCCGCGCCTCCTCGATCTCGGAGTTCTTCGCCTCGATGTCGCGGTTCTGCTGGGCCAGCAGCTCGGCCTTCTCCTCCAGTTCGGCGTTGGACGCCTGGAGGGCCTTCTGCCGCTGCTCCAGCTCCTCCGAGCGCAGCCGCAGCTGCTCGGTCAGCTCCTGGGACTGCTTCAGCAGCTGCTCGGTCTTGGTGTTGACGGAGATGGTGTTGACGCTGGTGGCGATCATCTCCGCGATCTGGTTGAGGAAGTCCTTCTGGATGTGGGTGAACGGTGTGAAGGAGGCCAGCTCGATCACGCCGAGCACCTTGCCCTCGAACAGCACCGGCAGCACGATCACCTGCGCGGGCGGCGCCTCGCCGAGCCCGGAGGAGATCTTCAGGTAGCCGCTGGGCGCCCGCTCCACCAGGATCGTGCGCTTCTCCTGCGCGGCCGTCCCGATCAGCGCCTCACCCGGCCGGAACGAGGTCGGCATGGATCCCATCGAGTAGCCGTAGGAGCCGAGCATCCGCAGCTCGTAGGCGTTCTCGGGGTCGTCGGCGAAGTCCTTGTCGTCGGTCCGGGGCACGGCGACGAAGAAGGCGCCGTGCTGGGCGGAGACCACCGGCGTCAGCTCGCTCATGATCAGCGAGGCCACGTCCTGGAGGTCGCGGCGCCCCTGCATCAGCGCGGAGATGCGGGCCAGGTTGCCCTTGAGCCAGTCCTGCTCCTTGTTGGCGATCGTGGTGTCGCGCAGGTTGGCGATCATCTTGTTGATGTAGTCCTGCAGTTCCTGGATCTCGCCGGAGGCGTCGACGTCGATCTTCAGGTTGAGGTCGCCGCGGGTCACGGCGGTCGCCACGCGCGCGATGGCACGCACCTGCCGGGTCAGGTTCCCGGCCATCTCGTTGACCGACTCGGTCAGGTCGCGCCAGGTGCCGTCGACGTCCCGCACCCGGGCCTGCCCGCCGAGCTGCCCCTCCGTGCCCACCTCGCGGGCCACCCGGGTGACCTCCTCGGCGAAGGACGAGAGCTGGTCGACCATCGTGTTGATGGTCGTCTTCAGCTCCAGGATCTCCCCGCGCGCGTCGATGTCGATCTTCTTCGTCAGGTCGCCCTTGGCGATGGCGGTCGTCACCATGGCGATGTTGCGCACCTGACCGGTCAGGTTGGACGCCATCTGGTTCACCGACTCGGTGAGGTCCTTCCAGGTGCCGGCCACGCCCGGGACGTACGCCTGCCCGCCGAGGATGCCGTCCGTGCCCACCTCGCGGGCCACCTTGGTGACCTGGTCGGCGAACGAACTCAGTGTCTTCACCATCGTGTTGAAGGTGTCGGCGAGCTGCGCCACCTCGCCGCGCGCCTCGATGGTCACCGTCCGCGTCAGGTCGCCGTTGGCGACCGCCGCCGCGACCTGGGAGATGTTGCGCACCTGCATGGTCAGGTTGTTGGCCATCAGGTTGACGTTGTCGCTGAGGTCCTTCCAGATGCCGACCACGCCCGGCACGTGCGCCTGGCCGCCCAGGATGCCCTCCGTGCCCACCTCGCGGGCGACCCGGGTGACCTGCTCGGCGAAGGACGACAGCTGGTCGACCATCGTGTTGACGGTGGTGACCAGCTCCAGGATCTCGCCCTTGGCGTCGACCGTGATCTTCTTCGACAGGTCGCCCTTGGCGACCGCGGTGGTGACCTCGGCGATGTTGCGGACCTGGATGGTCAGATTGTTCGCCATGAAGTTCACGGACTGGGTGAGGTCCTTCCAGGTGCCCGCCACCCCCTGCACCTCGGCCTGGCCGCCCAGGATGCCCTCGGTGCCCACCTCGCGGGCCACGCGGGTGACCTCCTGGGCGAACGAGGAGAGCTGGTCCACCATCGTGTTCAGGGTGTTCTTCAGCTCCTGGATCTCCCCGCGCGCGTCCACGGTGATCTTCTGGGACAGGTCACCGCGGGCCACGGCGGTGGCGACCTGCGCGATGTTGCGCACCTGGGAGGTGAGGTTGCCCGCCATGCCGTTCACCGAGTCGGTGAGGTCCCGCCACACGCCCGCGACGCCCGGCACCTGCGCCTGACCGCCCAGCCGGCCCTCGGTGCCCACCTCGCGGGCCACCTTGGTCACCTGGTCGGCGAAGGCGGAGAGCTGGTCGACCATCGTGTTGATGGTGTTCTTCAGCTCCAGGATCTCCCCGCGCGCGTCCACGTCGATCTTCTGCGAGAGGTCACCGCGGGCCACGGCCGTCGTCACCTGGGCGATGTTCCGCACCTGACCGGTCAGGTTCGACGCCATGGAGTTGACGGAGTCGGTGAGTTCCTTCCAGGTGCCCGACACGCCGTCCACGCGCGCCTGGCCGCCCAGCCGGCCCTCCGTGCCCACGTCCCGGGCCATCCGGGTCACCTGGTCGGCGAACGAGGACAGCTGGTCCACCATCGTGTTGACGGTGTTCTTCAGCTGGAGCATCTCGCCGGAGACGTCCACGGTGACCTTCTGCGACAGGTCACCGTTGGCCACGGCCGTCGTCACCTGCGCGATGTTCCTGACCTGACCGGTGAGGTTGCGGAAGGCCGTGTTGACGGAGTCGGTGAGGTCCTTCCACGTGCCCGCCGCGCCGGGCACCTGCGCCTGGCCGCCCAGCTCACCTTCGACACCGATCTCCCGCGCCACCCGCGTGACCTCGGCACCGAACGCGGAGAGCTGGTCGACCATCGTGTTGACGGTGTTCTTCAGCTCCAGCATCTCGCCGGCCACGTCCACGGTGACCTTCTGCGACAGGTCACCGCTGGCCACCGCCGTCGTCACCGCGGCGATGTCCCGCACCTGCGTGGTCAGGTTCCGGAACACCGTGTTGACGGAGTCCGTCAGGTCCTTCCACGTCCCGGCCACGCCCGGCACGATCGCCTGACCGCCCAGGCGCCCTTCCGCGCCGACCTCGTTGGCCACGCGCGTGACCTCGTCCGCGAAGATCCGCAGCGTCTCGGTCATCTGGTTGATCGTCTCGGCGAGCCGCGCGACCTCACCGCGCGCCGGGACGGTCACCTTCTGCGACAGGTCACCGTTGGCCACGGCCGTCGTCACCTGCGCGATCCCGCGCACCTGGGCCGTCAGGTTGCCGGCCATCAGGTTCACCGAGTCGGTGAGTTCCTTCCAGGTGCCGTCCACCCCCGGCACGTGCGCCTGGCCGCCCAGGATGCCGTCGGTGCCCACCTCACGGGCGACCCGCGTCACCTCCGAGGAGAAGGCGGACAGCTGGTCGACCATCGTGTTGACGGTGTTCTTCAGCTCCAGCATCTCGCCGGCCACGTCCACGGTGACCTTCCGCGACAGGTCGCCCTTGGCCACCGCCGTCGTCACCAGCGCGATGTCGCGCACCTGCGCCGTCAGCCGGGACGCCATCGTGTTGACGGAGTCCGTGAGGTCCTTCCAGGACCCCGACAGGCCCCGCACCCGCGCCTGGCCGCCCAGCTTGCCCTCGGTGCCCACCTCGCTGGCCACGCGCGTGACCTCATCCGTGAACGTGGAGAGCTGGTCCACCAGATTGTTGACGGTCCGCCCGACCTTCAGGAACTCGCCCCGCAGCGGATGCCCGGCACCGTCCGTGACCTGCGTGCGCAGCTCCATCCGCGGGGACAGATCGCCCTCGGCGACCGCGGACAGCACCCGGCCGACCTCGGAGACGGGCCGTACGAGATCGTCGACCAGGGCGTTGGAGTTCTCGATCGCGGCCGCCCAGGAGCCCTCACAGGCACCGGTCTCCAGCCGCTCCGTGAGCTTTCCCTCACGTCCCACCATGCGCCGCACCCGCGCCAGCTCGCCCGTCAGATGCAGGTTGCGGTCGGCCACCTCGTTGAAGACCGCGGCGATCTCCGACATCACGCCGTCCCCGGACACCGTGAGCCGCTTGCGGAAGTTCCCGTCCCGCATCCCCGCCAGCGCCGCCAGAAGCCGGTTCAGTGCGGCCGTGTCGACCACCGTGGTCGCGCCCCGCGGCGCGCGCCGGCTGCTCGGGGACTGGCCGGACTGTCCGCCTTTCGCGCGCGTCTTCGTGCTCCGCGTCGCTGCGCCAGACTCCACTGTGTCCCTCCCGCAGGGATCGACCGTCACTGCTGCGTCGTTACCGCCCGGTACCACCAGGCCGCACCAGGTGCTGCTGCCCCGCACGGGTGGACCGCACTCGGCCTGCCCGTACCGTCGACAGAAGCCTGCCCAGTGTTTCACCCCCACCGAACCAGGCCATAACAGTTCGGCAGCTTCGCACACCGTCCGCACACCCTCCGGGCGAAATCAGTGGTGACCGGCATCCGCACGGACGGCGAAGGTAAGTAACCTTGCATGCGGCTGTCCAGCCGAGCCGGTCCGACCGGCCTGGGCGGTGGCACGGAACGAGCGGGCATCGGAGGGCGGCCTCACACATGACCACCGGAGTGATCCCCCCGGGACAGTCCCCGGAGCCGCGGCCGACGGGGCCCGAGGGCCCCCAGCTGCCGGAGCAGCGGGGCGAGCCGGACGGCCTCCGAGAGCTGCCCGAAGACAACCGGACGAGGAGTTCTGTGATCACCGCGCGCGCGGCCGCCAGCTTCGAGCCCCTGGGGCGATCGGTCGCGACCGCCCGGTCCTTCGTCCGCGACACGCTCCAGGGATGGGGCTTCGGCGACGTCGTCGACGACGCCGTTGTCCTCACCAGCGAACTGGTGACCAACGCCGTCGTCCACGCGGGCACCGCCGCGGACGTCCTGTGCCTGCGCAGTGACCACGGGGTGCGGATCGAGGTCGCCGACCGCTATCCCGAGCGCGAGGTCCCGCTGCAGAGCGCCGCGGTCTCCATGGGCAGCCCCGACCGCGAGGGCGGCCGCGGCCTCCAGCTGTGCGCGGCCCTGGCCGGCCGCTGGGGCGTGGAGTACACCCCCACGCACAAGAACGTCTGGTTCCAGCTCGACCTGCCCGAACGCCCGGTCGGCACCCGCACCGCGGGCCCCTCGCTGCCCGCCGAACTCCTCCCCGTCGCCGACGGCCGGGTCCGCGTGGCCGTCGTACAGGTCGACCGCGGCGGGACCATCACCGCCTGGAACGAGGACGCCGAGGAACTCTTCGGCTACTCCGCCGAGCAGGTCACCGGCAAGCCCCTCACCGACCTCGCCGCCTGGCCGCACACGCCCGGCACCGGCACCGGCATCGCCGAGGCCCTCCGGCTCTCCCGCTGGGAGGGCAGCTACGGCGTCCGCGGCGCCCACGGCCGCGTCATCCCGGTCTACGCCTCCCACCTGCGCGTCCGCGACACCGGCGGCGAACCCTCCACGGTCTGCCTCCTGGTACGCGAACACGAGCGCGCCGTCCTGCAGACCCCGCTGCGCACCCCCGCGAGCAACGACGCCAAGAGCACCTCCCCCGACGGCGCCGACCCCTTCGAGGTCTTCATCGGCTCCCCCGCCCCCGACGACCTCGACGGCCTCCTGCAGCGCACGGTGGAACGCGCCCGCGACATGCTCGACGGCGACGCCGCCTTCCTGCTCCTGGCCACCGACGACGAGACGGAACTGGAGGTCCGCGCCTCCACGGGCCTGCCCTCCGCCCGCCAGCGCTTCGCGCGCGTCCCCGTCGAGGCCGGTCCCGGCCGCTACGGCTCGGCCCGGATGCCCGCCGTCCACGACGACCTGACCGCCGCCCCCGGCGCCGTCCCCCTGCTCGGCGGCACCGGCATGCGCTCCGTCGTCACCGTCCCGCTCAAGGTCGAGGGCCGTCTCACCGGCTCCCTGGGCGTCGCGGCCGAAGGAGCCGGCAGGTACTCCAACGAGGAGGCGCTGCGCCTGCAGTTCGCCGCCGACCGCATCGCCCTGGCCGTCGAATCGGCCCGCCTGGGCGAGCTGGAGCGGCTGCGCCGCGGCTCGCTGAGCTTCCTCGTCGAGGCCTCCGACCTGCTGGCCGGCACCCTCGACCGCGACCAGACCCTCGCCCTGATGGCCCAGATGACGGTCCCCACCCTGGCCACCTGGTGCGCCGTCTACACGATCGCCGACCAGGCCTCCGAGCCGTATCTGTCCTACGTCCTGCACGAGGACGAGGAACTGATCGACGGCATCAAGTCCCTGCTGTCGAAGATCGCCCCGCCCGACCCGGTGCCGACGCCCGGCGCCCGCGTCTGGTCCGCCCCCGGCGAGGCCGCCCACCAGGCGGCCCTGCGCAGCTCCATGCGCAGCCTCAGCCTGGGCGACTCCGACCACCGCATCGGTACGGCCATCGGCCCGACCCTCGCCACGGCCTCCGCCGTCGGCGGCGAGACGGTCGTCCTGCCCCTGGTGGCCCGCAACCGCGTGATCGGCATGCTCACCCTGGGCAAGCCCACCGACGAGCACTTCCGCCAGGAGATCCTGGAACTCGCCGAGGACCTCAGCCGCCGCGCCGCCCTCGCCCTGGACAACGCCCGCCTGTACTCCGAGCGCACGGCCATCAGCCAGTCCCTCCAGCGCAGCCTCCTGCCGCCGGGACTCCCGCAGGTCGACGGGGTCGAGGTCGACGTCATCTACCGCGCGGCCGGCGAGGGCAACGAGGTCGGCGGCGACTTCTACGACCTCTTCCCCATCCGCGACGGCGCCTACGGCTTCGCCATCGGCGACGTCTGCGGTACAGGCCCGGAGGCGGCGGCCGTCACGGGCCTGGCCCGGCACGCGCTCCGCCTGCTCGCCCGTGAGGGTTACGGCGGCCCGGCCGTCCTGGAGCGCCTGAACTCGGCGATCCTCGACGAGGGCGCCCGCAGCCGCTTCCTCACGCTCCTGTACGGCGAGTTGTGGCCCCAGGAGGACGGCAGCGCGCATTTGAAGGTCGTCTGCGCCGGCCACCCGCTGCCGCTGCGCCTGCGCCAGGACGGCACGGTCGAGCCCGCCGCGGAACCGCAGCCGCTGCTCGGCGTCATGGAGGACCTGGAGCTGTACGAGCAGTCGGTCACGCTGGACCCGGGCGACGTCCTGCTCTGTGTCACCGACGGCGTCACCGAGCGCCGCGAGGGCACGCGCATGCTGGGCGACGACGGCCTCGCGGACGTCCTCACCACCTGCACGGGCCTGACGGCGGGCGCGGTCGCCGCCCGCATCATGCGCGCGGTGGAGCGCTTCGCCTCGGACGCGCCGTCCGACGACATGGCGATCCTGGCGATGCGGGTCCCGGAGGTCCTGACCGACTGAGGCCGGGGGCCTGGCCCGGACATGCGAAAGACCCCGCCCGGAAAGGGCGGGGTCTTTTCTCTCTGAGCCCCCAAACGGAATCGAACCGTTGACCTTCTCCTTACCATGGAGACGCTCTGCCGACTGAGCTATAGGGGCCTGTCGCCTTTTCGGGGTTTCCCCCGTGGCAACGGAATAGATCATACCCCGAACACAGCCGTGCTCCCAACCACGACCGGTCCGCCGAGCGCATTGCACACGGCCACGATCCGCTGCATCTCGCGCCGGGTCAGCGAGGCGTCCACCGGCAGCGCCAGCGTGTCCCCGGCGGCCCGTTCGGTCTCCGGCAGGGACACGCAGCGCCGGAACTCGGGCAGCCGGTGCACGGGCGTCTTCACGGGGACCCGGCAGTCGACTCCCCTCGCCCGCACGGCCCGTGCGAAGGCGTCACGGTCGGGCCGGCCGTTGCCCGGCACCCGCACCACGTACTGCTGGTAGGCGTGTCCGTCGCCCCCGTCGGGCGTCCGCACACCGCGCAGCCTGGCGTCCAGATAGGCGGCACGCTCCCTGCGCCGCGCCCTCTCGTCGTACGGCACCTCGGTCTCGGCGTGCTCCAGCACGAGCAGCCCGTGCCGACGGCCGACTCCGCGCAGCCCCGCGAGGTCCGCGGTCCGGCCGAAGCGGTGGACGGCAACGACCGCCGCGGTCCGGGGAGTTACGGCCGCTTCGACGGCGGACGGGTCGAGGCAGTAGGTCACGGGGTCTATGTCGGCGAACACCGGCAGCGCACCCACCTGGACGGCCGCCTCGGCCACCTCGACATTGCCGAACGCCGGAACGACGACTTCATCACCGACTCCGACGCCGGCGGCTCTGAGCAGAGCAGCAGTACCCATGCGGCGGATGCTGCTCCGGCAACGTGAACGTCAAGTGACGGAGAACAAAAAAGGGTTGGACCCGGAACCGAAGTTCCAGGTCCAACCCTTTGAATGATTGTTCGGCGGTGTCCTACTCTCCCACAGGGTCCCCCCTGCAGTACCATCGGCGCTGTAAGGCTTAGCTTCCGGGTTCGGAATGTAAC